>DATHNB010000215.1:0-4601 GCA_035486495.1 Ferruginibacter sp.
TCTATAAACTAAAAATCCTGTTATCATTAAATCCTTATAATCGTGTTTCAGAATTTTACACGCTGAATTTATCTCTCCAGGCTAACATACCACCTTCAAGGTTTTTAATATTGGTGAACCCTACAGATTCTAATATCATACATGCATTGCCACTACGTTTACCGCTGCGACAATAACAAATTATTTCTTTGTCTTTCCAATCTTCAATATTATCTATTTGTAAAGCTTGTATTTTACCCACCGGTTCTAACAAACCACCGATATTGAATTCTGCATTTTCATCGGGTTCACGTACATCTAACAGATTCAGTTTTTCGCCTGCATCCATTCTTTTTTTTACTTCTTCTACTGTTATTGTTTTCATTATTATTTTATTAAGGAGTTGTTGTTGAATCAGAAACATCTTTCATTTCGGTCGATAACCAAACATCCATGAACATTCCCGCTTTTATATAAACGATCTTTTTCTGCGCATCAAGATGTTGCGGATTTTGTTTGTAAACAAATGCGTTGGCTGTATCTTTTACGTCTGCGTCAGGTGCTGTCGCTAAAGCCACGCCCATAGATTCTAATAATGCTTTGGCCTCACTATATTTCATTCCTAACAGATCAGGTACAGGTAAGTTAGTATCTTGCAAACCAGAGGCTACCACCAGCGTAACTTTACTTCCCCATTGCAATTGGGTTCCTGCTGCTATTTTTTTACCATCGTATCGTTGCTCCATTACAGAGCCTTTCATAAAATCCGGTTTAAAAATAGTGTCTCCTATTTGCAAGTGCGCCTTCTTCAATATATCCAGTGCGAAATATAAGTTCTTATTGACAAGATCCGGCATAGATATTTGCGGCGGTATAATTCTGTTGGTTGTTAAATAGATTGTACGATTCACTTTTACAGTTGCATCTGCATCCGGTAATTGTTTTAAAACAATACCTTTCGGCAATGTATCTGTATAAATAGAATCTACTATTACTACATCAAAACCGGAATCCGTTAACTGCTTAATCATATCTACCGCTGGTTTACCAACCACAGCAGGTACCCTTAAATATTGGCCATGCTTGGTTATTCTGCTAAGCATTTGCAATGCACCAAATACCAGCAACAAAGCAAGCACACCTGCGGCTAAAAGGTTAGCCCAAAACGACTGGAAGAATTTGAATTTTTTAGCCACTTTTTAATTGTTAATAGTTAATAATAAATGGTTGATTAAATAAAGCACTCTTCTATCAATGCACTGTAAAATTCTTTTAAGCTCCATCCCATAACTTTTACTTGTTGCGGCACAAGACTCGCGTCACTTTGTCCGGGTACCGTATTTATTTCAAGCATGTAAGGCTTTTCATTCGCTTCATTTAAAATAAAATCGATACGCACTACTCCGTTGCAATTAAAAACCGTGTATGCTTTTTTTGCCGCATCTTGAATTCTATTCGTTATTGCGTCTGATATTTTTGCCGGAGTGATTTCTTCACTTGCACCCTCGTACTTTGCTTCAAAATCAAAAAATTCTTTTTTAGAAATAACTTCCGTGATCGGCAATGCAATTATTTCTCCTTTCGATTTAAAAACACCGATAGTAAATTCACGGCCCTTAATAAATTCTTCTACCAGCACTTGTTCATCCTCTTTAAAAGCCTTATCCAAAGCAACTTGCAAATCTTCTGCTTTATTTACTTTACTAATACCAAGACTACTACCGCCGTTATTTGGTTTTACAAATACAGGCAATTGTAATTCCCGCAAAATATCTGTTGGTGTAATTTTTATTTTTTTAAACAGATGAATTGATTTTGCCACATCAATTCCTGCAAAAGCCGCTACAGCAACAGTATATCTTTTATTAAAAGTTAAGGCAGATGTTGCTGCGTTGCAAGATGTATAAGGAATATTTAAGCAATCGAAATAGCCCTGTAATTTTCCATCTTCACCAGGTGTACCATGCAAGCCTACCAACACAGCATCAAAAATTATTTTCTTACCATCTAGTATTATAGAAAAATCATTTTTGTCAACGATAACTTTCTCTTTGGTATCGCCCATATAAAACCAACCTTTGGGGTTAATATCAATTTTATAGCAATCCCATTTGTCTTTATCTACATTATTTTCAATCGTTATAGCACTTTTATAAGAGATAACAGATTCACCGGAATAGCCTCCTGTTATCAACGCAATTTTTTTCTTCATTTGTATGGCGAAGGGTTATTTATATTAGCAAAGAAACGAAAATTTGATAAGATAGTTTTAAGAGTTTAATATCATTCCCAAACAATCTAAACACTAAACTAAGATAACGATTGCCCAATAAAAAAGCGAAAGTATCTTTCAATACTTTCGCCAATATTATCAGTCTTTTACTACTTAAGATTTTATATACCTAAATGTGTAATTTTTCTTTTTTAGCCAATAATTCATCCACTGTTTCCTGGTACATTTCATCAGGTACACAACAATCTACCGGGCAAACTGCGGCACATTGCGGTTCTTCATGAAAACCCTGACATTCAGTACATTTATTAGTAACAATATAGTAAGTATCAACGCTACCCGGAGCATTGCGTTGACCAGCATCAATTGTAGTACCATCCAATAGGGTAAAACTTCCTTTTACTGTTGTACCATCTGCGATGGCCCATTCAACACCACCTTCGTAAATAGCATTATTAGGACATTCAGGTTCACATGCTCCGCAATTGATACATTCATCAGTTATTTTAATAGCCATATCTTAAATTCTAGTTTAGATTTACAAATTGAATTATTATAAAATACTTTTACAGCTCAAAAGTAATAATTACGGGATGAAATTACAAAAACGAATTGATTTATTAGTACAATTAGGCAATTATATAAAACAAAATGGGGAAGAATGGCAGGCAGCAAAACATACTGCCAGCATACAGAATGGCTGGTTTACGCCGGAATTTATCAACCTTGCAGCCAATAATATTGTTGAACAATTTTTACAGGAAGATAAACTGAAAGCCTGGGCCGCTCAATATCATCTGAATAACAACATTACCCCAAAGAATGTTGGGATCGTAATGGCAGGCAATATTCCGTTGGTGGGTTTTCATGATTTTTTATGTGTATTTATTTGCGGACATAAACAGACCATCAAACTTTCGAGCAAGGATAATGTTTTATTAAAGCATCTTATACAGAAGCTATATACCTGGGATGAAAAACTAGATGATCATATTTCATTTGCGGAAATGCTAAAAGGATGTGATGCATATATCGCGACGGGAAGTAATAATACTGCACGCTATTTTGATTATTACTTTTCTAAATACCCAAGCATCATTCGTCATAATCGCACTTCAGTCGCTGTTCTAAAAGGAAATGAAACAACAGCAGAGCTTGAAAAATTATCAGATGACATTCATGTTTATTTTGGGTTAGGATGTAGAAATGTTACCAAAATTTTTGTTCCTGAAGAATATGATTTCGTTCCATTACTTAGTTCTTTTCATCGATATAAATATTTTGCAGATCATCATAAGTATAAAAATAATTACGATTACAATCTTACTATTCAATTAATGAACAATCGTTTTTACATGACGAATGACAGTACGTTATTGGTAAAAAGCAATGAAAATTTTTCGCCTATTAGTCAGCTCAATTATGATTTTTATCCGGAATTAAATTCATTGCTTGAATCCCTTAAAAATAGTGATGAAATCCAATGTGTTGCCGGCATTCAAATCCCATTCGGACAAGCTCAATATCCAACACTGACTGATTATGCAGATGGTGTAGATACTGTTGATTTTTTGTTAACTTTATAAAGGAATCATACTTCCAGACTAATAAATTGTTAAAGGTTAAACCCGAGATTTTGTATTCAAAAGCTCCGTCGTTAATTTTACATTGTAGTTATAATTCGTAAAAATAAAAACATAAAAAATGAAGCTCAAAGAAGTAGCATTTACTATTGCAATTAGTGCTGTAACTGCCGTAAGTGTAATGTGGGGTTACAACAAGTTTACAACAAATAACAATACTTATGGCGGACAAGTACAAGGTGTAGTTCCGTCAAATTATCATTTTGCTGGCCTACCGAATGGCACTACGCAACCTCCCGGAGCTGTTGATTTTACAGAACCCGCGGCAGCAGCCTTACCTACGGTTGTTCATATTAAAACAAAAACCAACGCTAAGCAGGTAACCAATAATTTGCCTATGCCATCTAGTCCTTTTGGTGATCTGTTTAATAACGATGAAATTTTTAAACAGTTCTTCGGTCAGCAGAGTGGCATTATTCCTGAACAAAGAGCATCAGGCTCTGGCGTTATTATTAGCCCGGATGGATACATTGTTACTAACAACCACGTAGTAGCAGATGCAGATGAATTAACGGTGACGTTAAACGATAAAAAAACATACACAGCTAAAGTTGTTGGTACCGATCCATCATACGATCTGGCTGTAATTAAAATTGATGCAAGCAATTTGCCTTTCCTATTATATGGTAATTCAGATGAAGCAAAAATTGGTCAATGGGTTTTAGCGATTGGTTATCCTTTAAATCTGGAAACAACTGTTACAGCAGGTATCATCAGCGCTAAAGGAAGAAGTTTAGGGCTGAATA
>DATHNB010000216.1:0-6844 GCA_035486495.1 Ferruginibacter sp.
TCCTGCAATTATTTGACCTTTTAGCCTCCCTTCCCATTTTTCATTTAAAAAAACGACAAATGTAATTGTAAGCAGGATATTTAAAAGAGATTGTGAAATTTGAAAAAATCCATACCTAAACGGCTGCACTTTAACCCTAAACAGACTGAGAATTACCGTTGTAACAAATTGGCAGCCACCTACCAACAAAATATATTTCAGCCATGCTTGCGGGATATGCGTAATTTGCTGAATGTAATTCTGAAAAACTAAATATACTATAGTAAGAATAAGTGAGCTCGCTGCAAATAATACAAAACAACTGCCAACATACGAAGGGAAATCTTCAGCATCTTTATCATAATACTTACGTGAAATGGAACCTTCTAAATTAATCCCAATAAAAGGATATATTATGCTAACAGCTAACTGAAACATGGCTACAAGCCCATAATCTGCGGGTGTTAACTTTTGGGTGAGAACCGGTAATAAAAGTAGTGGTATTGCAACATTAATAAAGCCGGAGATAGTATAAACTGCGGTTGATCTTCCTAAAGAAGATGATATCACTCTATTATAGAGTTGTTTTAAATTTAATTGCATAAAAACTTAAAACCTTTTTGCATAGGGATGTAGATGATATCAGTTTGCCAAACCTGATTGACCGGTTCTATGTTAAACGCCCTGAGCAGGTATGGGTAAATGGCATGTCCGGCACCGGGGATACTAAGCTTCTTCCTGGGGTATAGTGCCATCTTAATTTATAGAACGCACAACTATGAACGCTTCAGCAAATTCACAACCAATTGTCACACCCCATCTTTGAGCTTGAATTTTTAATGCTTGCGGAGACCGGGGATGCGGGTATTTTCGTCTTTCAAATTCATATGATTCCATACCTTTAACTTTAGCCTCCATATTTTGAGCCGAAACAGAAAAAAACAAATTAGGGATAAAATGTCTTGGATCGGAAGAAGCACGCCACTCTGTACCGGAAGCTGTTTCAAATGTTATTATCATTTTAACACATTCATTTTCTGTTGGCCTGCATGCAGTAATTACAGATTCAAAGGTTCTTTGATGATCAATGTTTACATCTCCGCCATGATGAGTGAATATAACGTCCGGATTAAATGATTGCTTTTCCTTTTCAATAACTTTAATAATGTCCAGTAAAGCCACTGTATCAAATCTATTATCTGGAAAATCGTAAATACTTACACTATGATAGCCTATTGCTGCTTGTGCATTGTTTATATTTTGTTTATGAGCAGACAATTCCTTTTCCCAAAGCGCCGGGTCTCTTTTATCCGATCGCGAAGTAATACCTTCGCCCAATATTACAACGTGAGCTGTTACATTATTTTCATTTATCAGCCGATTCATAGTAGCGCCTAAGCCCAAAAGTTCATCGTCAGGGTGCGCCACGACTATCATTATTTTCTTTCCGTTTAAAAACTCCATTACTCTAAAGCTTTTTAGCAGCAAAATTCCATGAGGCGAATGTATGATTATTTCCCGGAATTGTAGTTCTTACTGTTTTGTGCTGCATTGTTATAAAAACGTAATCCTTAAATAAATCTTCTATATGCTTTTGGTCTGAAAAATGGACGCGACCTAATCCTACAAATTGTCCTTCCTGCATACCTGTTCTAGTGTATTGATCATCACCTGATCTGCCTTTTTTATAATCTGAATGCTCGGTTGAAAACCAATCAATACCAATAAAAACACCTCCTGGTAATAATTTTTCACTCACCAATTTTAAAGCATTTTTTATAGCATTTGTAGTATTATGTGTTAAAGATGCTCTATCAATAATCAAATCGAATTTTCCATCAAAAGCTATGGAATTTGTGAAATCGCCCGGCAAAATATTTCTTTTTAATTCAGGATATTTTTTATGTAAACTATTCACAATTGATTCACTACCCTCAATAGCAAAATATTCTATATCTAACGATTTAAAAAAAGCAATATTTGCTCCAGGGCCGCAACCCAATTCAAGAACTTTGTATGTACTTTTATTAGGCTTTGCATATCGCATAACAAAAGAAACCAAATCACTCCAAGGCCAAATACTTGTATGAGCCCCCGCTTTATAAGTATTCTCCCATTCCTTTGAAAAGTTACCCATTATTAGGTTTATATTATGTCATTAAAATATTACCGCTTTCCTTTCCACAATTGAATATAAGATCAATTATTGACAAATTTGGCATAAAGCCAGAAAATTGCTGGGTATATTCAGGATGCTTATATTCATGATAAAATATGTCAATGCCATTTGCAGTAAAAGATTCTTTATCTAAATAATCTTTTCCAAATGGTCCTGAAATATAGGTTGTACAGTTTGTTTTTTTACAAATATTTAAAACCAGATTGCTTTTTGCCCCCTCAGTTCCAAGTTCAGTCGAATACAATACTGGTGTTTTAATTTCTAATACAGAAAAAAAGTAATGGTTTAAATGTTTGATAAGATCATTCAATAAAACCCATTCGTGATTCAAAAACGCTTCTTCAATAAAAGGAAAATAATCATTAAAATAAGGTGCCTTTCTGTAGAATTGCTTAATAGATTCAACAATTTTTCTTTGCCACTTAGAGCCTTTTACAATTTCTAACTTATTAATAGCTAAATCTCCAAATCTTCCTGAGGTTATCAGCGGTACTGTTAGCCATAGTGTATCTTGCTGCGTTTTAATTTTATTCCTATTGGTATAGCTGTTTTTTTCAAATTGAACATCGTCAAGTACAACGTGAAGGTCTGATATTGCAATTCTGTGAAAATACCCGAGCCATGGAAAAAAAGCCGGCTGATTTATTGAAACTTTCATATATGTTTTTTATGAAGGAAGCTCTTCATCCCCAATTGCAGATTTATTATAACGGATCATTTAACTTATTAAAATAATATCCTTCTTTAACTTTCATCGGGTTTCCACTAACTAAAGAATAGGGGGGGATTTCTAAAGCTCCATCCACAATTGTACCTGCTGCTATTACTGAATGATGGCCTATATAAGCACCTCCTTTAATTACTGAATGAGAACCAATGAATACATTATGTTCTATAAATATATCCTTTCTATTTATATCTTCAGAAAGTCCAATGCATTTTCTATGTGAATCTGCACAATTTATTGTAACAAATGAGGCAATATCACAATCGTCACCAATAAACACCTTAGCTCCCTTAGCGTTAATTTCTGACATCCCTCCTACAAAAACGTTTTTACCAATTTCAGGGTCGCCAGCCACCCATACTAAAGGGTGAAATTGATTTTTTTTAAAATTGATTGACTCTGAAAGTAATCTTTTAAATTCTTCACTATCCATCAATCATATCCTCCCATTTAATTAAAGTTCCCTTTTGTATAAATTTGTTTGACGTCTTACCAAGAACATTTGGAAAAAAAACAGGCAATATTCCATTACCCGGTCTTCTTAAGCCTATATTTATTTCATTTAAATTGTCACCTGCTTTAATATCCTGAATAGCAATAATACTTCTCCTTGCCAGGATTCTCATGCTCTTTTCTGCAGACGTTGGTTTTACGAGTGAACTTCCTAACATTTTATAAGATTCCCGTATTGTATTAGCCCAGACCTTTAAAGTTTCTGGGTCCTCAGAAAACCAATGATCTGGCCCTTCCAGGTCTTTGCTTAATGTAAAATGTTTTTCAAAAACTGTGGCGCCTAACGAAACTGCTAAGGAAGCAGCTATCGGCCCTTGTGTATGGTCTGAAAATCCTAAGATTAAATCTTCAAAAGCGTTTCTCAATGTTTTCAGTCTAAGAATGTTTACATTTTCAACAGGTGTAGGGTATTCTGAGGTGCACACAAGTAAAACAACAGGATATCCTTCTAAAGCTCCTGTAACCTCCATTGCCTGATACACTTCAGAAATATCAGCCATACCACAAGAAAGAATAATTGGTAATCCTGTTTTAGCGTAGTCTTTTAACAAAGGTATGTTTGTGAAATCATCAGATCCAATTTTTATAGCGGGTATTCCAATTTTTAACAACAGGTCCAGGTCAGACTTGTTTTGCGGAGTTGACATAAATATAATTCCTTCATCATCACATTTATTTTTTATTTCCTTCCATTCGCTATCGGTAAACTCATACCGCTTAAACATCCCAAGCATTGATTCTGTAACTTCTTTCCCCTGAGATTTATAAGTAAACATCTGATTTGGATCACCTACAAATTCATCTGCCTTAAATGTTTGAAATTTGACACAATCTACTCCCGCATCTTTAGCAACTTTTATCATATCGAAAGCTCTTTTTAAGCTTCCATTATGATTAATTCCAACTTCCGCTATTATAAATGGATATCCATTTTTTGTAATCTCTCTATCTTTAATTTTTATCATATTTTAATGATTTGAAAATATTTACAATTGAACCATGAGAAATGCCCATTTCGGGAATGGTAAATTCTTTAAATAGTTTTTTAATACTAATTATTTCATTTATTAAAACTTGAATATTTACATTGTTAAAATCATTAATACTTTTAACAAAAGGTAACTCTTTAAGTCCTTTATGAATATCTTGCTGATTTCCTGAAGTAATACCCGTAAGGATAATCATTTTGGCGAAACAACACTCAAGAGAAATTGTACTTGACGGAACAATCGCAAATTCACAGCTTTTCATTATTGCTAACATCTTTGGCGCTTCTATGGCATGATAACAACATACATTTAAATGGTCAGACGTAAACTTAATAAGTTCCTTATAATGGTTATAGGATTCGCCAACGATAACATTAATTTTTTCAAACTTTTCAGCTTTTAAAACTGCTTTTAAAACTTTCAATGTGATATTATTGGAATCAGACCCGCCAAAACATATCAAAACATTATTAATTTGGAATATTTGCTTTTCTTTATTAGCTATTTGCAAAAATTCATCCCTTAATAAAGCATATTTTAAACCTAAATAGAATTTAGTATAATTTTCAGCGCTGTACTGCGCAATACTTGCCGCCGGAGCATGATTTATAACGACATCAGCAAAAAAATGAGTATGATGCATATCATCAATACAAATCAATTTACATCCTACGCTTTTAATTAATTTTTGATATTCACTATCAAAGTCATATCCATCAAGTACAACTATATCGTTATCTTTTATAATTTTTAGGATATCTTTTTCTTCCTTGATCATTAAAAGATAAAAATTGCTTTTTATTTTATTTACAATGTTTTGTGGTGCTTCTTTACAAATAAAATAGATATCAAAGTCACTTTTTAACATATGTGCCAAAGCCATACACCTTACTAAGTGCCCCAGCCCAATTTCGGCATCCCCGTCTGCACGTATATAAACCTTAGGCTTCATAAGAATTTATTATTTTAGCGGCCCTGGTTAAGTCAAATCTTTCCAATAATTGTTCAGCGGCTAC
The DNA here is from genome assembly GCA_035486495.1 of Ferruginibacter sp. Lineage (GTDB taxonomy): Bacteria > Bacteroidota > Bacteroidia > Chitinophagales > Chitinophagaceae > Ferruginibacter. The sequence continues at coordinate 5,404 of DATHNB010000216.1, forward strand.
TAATTCATCCTTCAATTCGTTATATTGCTTTTTTTGAATGTTATCATGGTTTACCTCAAATATCCAGGGAAAGTCGCTAAATGTATTTGAAATAAATTCAATTCCTACTACCGGCTCGTTTTTTATTAAAGATACAATTGCTGAAAGCATTAAATAATCAGAAGAATAATCTATAGTTAATCTTAAATCTTTTAGCCTGCTATCCACGTCAAAGTTTAATATATCAGTTTTAAACCGGGCACTATTTTTTATAAAAGGGGTTACGTGCTCTCTATCATAATCAGAAGTATTCTTTGTTTCCAAATCCAATAATGATACCGGCGAAATTATTTCGAAATTCATTCCTAATGGTAAGCCCTCAGTTTTCGTGTAATCACTTCCCCGTTGTATATGGAAGGCTATGGCTTTGTCCAGGCACATAGTGTCAATAATGGGGTTATCCGCAGTTAGCCTGACAACAGCACCATAATTATTGTTTTTTACAATATTAATAAATCTGCTTAAAACGTTTTGCTCGTCGCCCCTGAAATACTTAACAGAGTTGTTTTTACAATATGAACAAAGAATGTCATTTTCGGGATCTTTTGATGTTGCAACAATAATATCTCCTGAATATTTTGATAAACTGATCGCATCTATAATCCATTGAATAATCGGTTTACCATTATTAAATGGTAAAGGCAATAAAACCTTGCCAGGCAGCCTGGTTGATTTCATTCTTGCCTGAATTATAAAAGCTATGTTTAGTTTATTTTGCTGTCCATCCGCCATCTACTACGATATTTTGTCCTGTAATAAAATTAGAAGCATCAGAAGCCAAAAAAACAAATGACCCGGCTAAGTCTTCCGGAGTTCCTATTCTGTTTAAACAAGTTCTTGCACTCAGGTCCTGAACAAATTTAGCGTTTAATTGTACGCTTTGAGAAGGAAAGGGGCCAGGGGTAACAGAATTTACATTTATTCCGTAGTGCCCCAAATAACTTGCATAATATTTAGTTAATTGAATAATACCGGCTTTAGCAGCGCCATAATGTGGTGGATTAAGAAATTTAGGGAAATCATCATAAATTTCAAATTGAGGTGCTACCATACCATACATTGATGAAACATTAATTATTTTGCCGTTCTTTTGTTTTTTCATATATATCAAAATTTCTCTGATACATTTAAAAACGCTATTTAAAGTACCGTCAATGCCTGTACTCCACTCATCATCTGTCATCAATTCTGGAGACTGTCCTTCGCTATAAAAAGCATTGTTTATCAATACATCAATTTTACCGGCATTTTTATTGATATTTTTAAAGGATGATTTTATACTTGTTGTGCTGGACACATCACAATATTCGAAGAATAGCGTGTTTTCCAGATGTTTATTTGTATTGAATGTGTCTGAAAATTTATTTTTATCTCTTCCTAAAACATAAACTATAGCGCCGTG
>DATHNB010000217.1:0-4749 GCA_035486495.1 Ferruginibacter sp.
CTTGTTTACTTTTTTAAAATACACTTTACTTACTATGAACTCATTTTAAAAAAGTAAACTAGTGCACGTGTGTAGCGGCAAAAAGTGTGATCAGCTAAAAACATAGTGGATGGCTGGCGCAGATTTTTGTTGTGTGGCGTCGGCGGCACTTGTTTATTTTCTTAAATAAAGTAGTGCACGTGTGGCGATACAAAAATTGTGACAGACAGTCCGCGTCTGAGTGAAGGTCGCACTTTGACTTGTGCGGCTGATCGGCTTAGGGATGGTAGTGTAAAGCCCGCTGAAGATTTTGCGCGTTGGCTTTGTGGCGGACTTGCAACGAATAGCCCGACCCGGAGGGGAAGCCTCCTGTAATTATTATTGAGATTGAACACCACTACCACCGCCAGAATTTAGAAAAGGTAAAGGGAATCGCACGCCAAAAAACCAATACCATTTATTTAAGAAAAGATCATTAGCAAATCCTACCTGAACATAATCCTTAATACCTGACACAACCACACCGGCTCCTATTTCAGGTATGTCATCCTTATCGAAATCAGGAGATGAAAAATGTATTCCCCATGAAAGATCCCAGAATTTATCATTAATTACTGACCGACGTCTATATCTTTCGCCAAATGGCCATACGCCTTTAAATAAAAGATTATAATATGGAACTAATTGAAAATTATGTTGAAGAGCCGTTTGACTTATTGGATGAGCAAAAATAATCCCTACCGTACCTTGAACATGCAATAACACTGCATACATGTTTATAACCTTGGCTTCAGAATATCGCACTTTATTATTTACTAAAACTCTTAATTTAAAAATTATCTGATCACCTTCTTTTCTATTACCTGTAGTATGAAGATCTAGTTCAGTGTTTTGCGGTAAATCGTCAAAAGATAGTTTATTGACCTTATCAGTAAATTGCAGGGTTGATAAGTCCAATTTGTATCCTTCATTTAATGAAGAAAGCAAATTGGAATTTATACTAGTAGTAAATAAATTGTTTACTTTACTTTGAAGTAAAGCTTTTAAGTTTTCCGTCTGTGATAATAATGTTCCTTGTAAACTATCAATAGATATAATTATATCTGAACTTTCTTTTTTTAAAGAACTTATTTGTGTATTAATCTCCGACAAGTCGCTTATTAACTGATCAAAAGTTTCAGCTGATTGATTCGCTGTTGCTGGCAAGTTTTGATAATATTCAATCTTAATATTTAAAGTGTCAACTAATATCATGAAATCATTTTTCAATCTATCAATCTTTTGCGGTATACCTGTATTTGTTAAAGTGCCACGTATACTTTGTATTTCTGAAGAAACATCTTTTAGACTATCGTTAATGAGCTTATCTTCCTGATCTATCAAACTTCTTGTATATGTTTGAAGGGAGTTTTTATTTACTTCCAAGCTGACATCTTTGTTTGAATCTGCCACTTGTTGCAGTTGTTTTAATTCATCTAATTGAGCAGGTGTCGGCATAATTTGCCAACGCTGAACCGTAAAATATTCTTGCTGAGCAATAGAATCAAACCCATTTAAGTGTAAAGGGGTTTGATTCTGTCCTGTATTACTCCAAGCTCCTAACTGAATAATTGGCTGACTATCTGGATTGCTTGTCAATGCAGAGTTTTGAATATCTTCTATTCTTTTTTGTGCGGCAATAAAAAAAGGAGCAATTCGACCATATTCAGGACCTAGTGCTCCAATATATTTTTTTATGACCTGATCAGCATATAAAGGACGTAATTGCTTAGCTATCTCCTTCATGCCATCAGTAAAAATACTATCCTTGCTATGATCTAAAGGATTGTAGTTTTTTAAAATGGCATTAAATTTTTCCAATAATGCTGTTTGACCTGCCATTGCAGTAGTAAGTGTCTTTAATAATAAAGCAGCACTATCTGAAAGCTTAAATTCATTGTTCTTATTTATTTGAGTAAATAAGTAATCCTTATTTAAATTAATTTCTAATGTGCTATTTATATCAACTATATTAGAGTTGATATAATTAGATTTTGGCTTTCCATTAGACCCAAGATATTTGCCATCTTCATCATGTTCGGTAACTGTAAGCACTGTTTGCCCATATGCAGAATGTATGTGTAAAACAGTTAAAAAAATAAGAGTACTAAAAAATTTATTTAAATATGTATATCTTATCACAGTTTTCATATTAGTAGGTTTGATAAAAGTTAATCATTGTTACTTGCCTCATTAAGAGCTATTATAATGTCACCAGTAGAGTTTGAAAGATCGTCTTTGGTAAGCAGGTAAGAAATAATATTACTTTTTGGGGAAATACTTAAAGCTGCTGTATCTGTATATTGATTCCAAACAAAAGGCTTAGAATCGGTCTCCTGAATATTAATAGAAAGGGCCTGTAGAGACGTTAATATTAAATTATAGTCAGGTACAAATATAAACTGTACATCAGGAAATTGACCTGGAGACTGTGACAATAAATCATTACAATATTTTTGGCCAATAACAGCTGACGAATCTTCACCAAAAATTAATAGCAATATTACTGTTGGTTGCTTAAGAAAATCGTCGAATTTCTTTTTTCCATCGGCTGGCACTAGAGTACAAGGATTCATGCTAGGGAGTTTTGATTACTGCAATAATAGTAAATTGTAAACAACTTACAAGAAAACAATATTAAATAATATATATTTTCTTTATTACGATGCTATCGATTAGCGCTATCAGCATAATAGAAACAAATATTTTTTGAAGATTGGTATTACTAAGTAAACAGCCAGTCGGTAGACTTGTGTCAATTGGGGATTTTGGCTATAATTGTTACACCCCATTTTTTAAAGCATCCAAATTACCTATAAGTCTTTTTGCTACCTCCCAATCCTTTTGTTCTTCTTCATTTTTTACTTCAGTGTTCACCAGGGACTTTAACTTTTCATAAAAAGCATTATGAAAACTTTTCAATGCTTTGTGATATTCAACATCAGTATTCTCAATTCTAAAATCAGGGTAGGAAAATGTAAACCCAATGTTTGAATTGAAGCTAATATCCAGAAGAATATCTTCGCTTAAAATCAGTGGTGAATTATTTGTTGGTTCAATCTGATTGGTTTTTAAATTTAATTCTGCTGATTTTAATTGTTCTTTAAAAATTGTTGTCTTGTGAACTTTTCCTCCTTGTGAACTTCTTTTATGAGTAATTGAATTTTCTAACTCTCCGATATCATCCTGTGTAATTGGTTTTACAGTCAACAATTTTTGTCTTTGCTTATTCACTATTCGACTTACAAATTTTTTATTAAAGTCTTCTGTATCATAATAACCAACCTTATAGGGAGCATTACTCGATTTAATTTTTGCCAGTGGTCTGAAAATTTCATTTACTTCTTCTTCTGAAAAATTACCTTTGATTATCTCGATATCATTATCAGCTAATGGATTTATGAAGATTTCATTGTGATAACTTGAAATAACATTAGCCTTCAATTCCAGCACTTCTTTTCTTTCGCCCTCTCTTGAAAGAAAATCATTCGCTATCGAAAACTTAAAACTTCCGTAAGCTGAACTTGTAACCAATGGATTGATTAGCTTTTCAATTTCTTTTGTAAATGATTCTTCAATCTCATTTCCCAATTCAAGCGCCCTTTTATACTTTGAAACTGCAAATGCCTTGAGTGATTTTAAATAACCCTCCGAAAAATCTTTTATCATTTCTAAACTTACCGAATGTCCGAATGCTATGTTAGCAGGTTCAATAATATAGTGAACACTCCTTTGCCTTAACAGATTTACGTAATTGTATTCACGACTTGCCGCATTAGCCGGCATATTGCTTAATGAAACTGCCAATTCTAAAGCATTATTAAGTTGTTTTTTTATCTGTTCATCCTGTGTATTAAGTAAGCCAAAAAAAATGAACTTCTTTGCACTATCAATCTGGCCTGCTTTAATGTTTAGGAATGCAGCACTGCGAATAACAACACTTCTTGTTGGTTCTAAATCGGGCTTGTCAAAATAGAATTCTGCTACCTGACTTTCTAATTCTGCCGCTTGAATATATAGCTCAAATGCAGCAGTATGATCCCCCTCTTCCAAAGCTTGCTTTGCTTTGAAAGAGTAATCCATTGCTTGCTGATGTATTACTTTTGGTTTCATCTGTGAACTTCTTTTACAGTTGCTGGAGCATTGAATAAAGTTACAACTACAGAAGAAGGCTTATCTCTTTTTCCTCCACGGTTTATTTGATCGTGTTTATCTTTAATTCTTCCTTTTAATGTATTTGTTTTTGATTCTTGTAAAATACCTGATACCTCTATATAGTGATAATCATCCAAAAAATTCAAATCATCATCATCGGGTTCTACTTTTTTAAACCGATAATCAACACCATCGCCGATCTCAGATTGCTCCACATAGTTATAGTCTAACAAAACTGACATAATAAACCAAGCCATTGCGACTCCGCCATGATTTGCCATATCTTTATCTTCTTTCATGGCTGCTTTGGAAAAATTGGAGTCCCATTCAAGACCTGCTTTTATTGCCGTTCCATCAACGCTCAATTCAATTACTGTTTTTGAACCGGTATGATATCTGTCTAATGCTGTTGCTGCCCATTGGTTGTGGCAAATAATTTGTGCAGTGGTTGGTCCATTAAGTTTCGTTTTTGTTAAGTCCAGATGATATTGTTCCATAATATACGTAGTAAATCTATTTTCTTTTCCCTATCATTGAAAAGAATTAATATTAAATTTCTATAGTTTAGTTAGTTTA
>DATHNB010000218.1:0-4801 GCA_035486495.1 Ferruginibacter sp.
TATTGTTTACACCTATAACATTGTTACCAAATTCATCTTTTATAACAAATCCTAGTATAATGTTATAAATATCAATTTCTGAATTAAAAACAACTTCAAAACAAAAATTAGTTTTCTTAAAAAGGACAGGCTCTGTTGTCAATATTCTGGCACTTTTAATTATTCCTGTACCTTCATAAACTTCTGAAACCATTTTTATAGAAATATAATTTTCAATTACTTCTTTTATTGGAGCCGTTTTTAAAATGTGACCGTTACTTAATAATAGGCCTTTATTACATAGCGCTTCGATAGAATTCATATTATGGCTAACAAATAAAACAGTCCTTCCCTGGCCTTTACTAAGGTCACCCATTTTTCCTAAACACTTTTTCTGAAACTCTGCATCACCTACGGCCAACACTTCATCTACAATAAGTATTTCAGAATCTAAATGTGCCGCTACAGCAAAAGCAAGCCTTACATACATACCACTACTGTAACGTTTTACCGGTGTATCAATATATCTTTCTACACCACTAAAATCTACTATTTCGTCAAACTTTTTGTCAATTTCCTTTTTACGCATTCCAAGGATAGCACCATTAAGATAAATGTTTTCTCTACCAGTAAGTTCTGGATGAAACCCTGTACCAACCTCTAATAAACTAGCGATTCTCCCTCTCGCCTTTATAATCCCCGTTGTTGGAGATGTAACCCTACTCAATAATTTTAGCAGAGTACTCTTACCTGCCCCATTACGTCCTATAACTCCAACAGCATCGCCTTGTTGTATTTCAAAATTTATGTCTTTCAAACTCCATACAACATTACTTTTACTAACAGTAGTACGGTCATTTTCTTCTCCTATTTTTAAAAAGGGATCTTCTTTTCCTCTCAATTTTGCTATCCAACGCTCCAGGTCACGCGATATAGTACCGGTACCTATTTGTCCCAGTTGATATGCTTTGGAAATGTTTTCTACTTTTATTGCAATTGACATACTATACTGTATCTATAAAATTACGCTCTACCTTATTAAAAATAATTATTCCGATCGAGGCTATTATTAATGTTATTAAACCACTCATCCCCAATGATTGCCATGTAAAAGATCCTTTTCCAAGAAATCCAGATCTGAATGCTTCTATAATTGCTGTTAGTGGATTCAATGCGATTAGCCATTTGTATTTTTCGGGTGCAGATGTTAATGGATATACTACTGTAGTACCATACATTAATAATTGAACGCCAAAGCTTACTAGAAAAGTAAGATCACGATATTTTGTTGTTAATGCCGATATAATCATGCCCGACCCTAATCCAAGTAATGCCATTTGTATTACTAACAATGGGAACAAGAACACGTATATAGTTACATGAAAAGAACCTCCCTTAAAAGCAAAGAAACCCATCATTATAAAAAACATCAGCATTTGTACGGCAAACTTTATCAGGTTTGATAATACAATACTCAATGGCATAATAAGACGAGGGAAATATACTTTACCAAACACATCTGAATTATCTTTAAAAACTGTTGAAGTTTTAGTAAGACAATCGGAGAAATAGTTCCATGCAGTAATTCCTGCCATATAAAATAGAGGGCCGGGTATATCTTGCGTTGAAATATGCGCAAGGTTGCTAAAAATAAAAGTATAGATAATGGTTGTAAAAAGTGGCTGTATAAAAAACCACAGCGGCCCCAATATTGTTTGCTTATAAAATGAAACAAAATCTCGCCTTACTAACAATAAAAGTAGGTCGCGATAGTGCCAAACATCCTTTAGCTTCAGATCAAACAAATGATTTTGTGGTTCTATTATCATATCCCACTTCTCATCCGGCATTGATTTATTTATTGCTTCTATCATATCACGCTCACATTTATTACACGTTTAATTTCGACTAAAGTAGCCAATTAATTTTGCAGGGAATTAATTATGCTTTTTAAATTTTCTTTGTATGCAGTATAACTGAACTTTTCCATTAATAAGGAATAATCAGGCAAGTAATCTGAACGATTAGAAATCATTTTAATTACGGCATCTATAATTTCTTTTTGGTCATCCGGATCGATCAATAATCCAAACCGACCATTACACAAGGCATCTACTGATCCATCCTTATTTCCCGCTATTACAGGTTTGCCATAATACAGTGCTTCTATAAATACGATTCCAAAGCCTTCTTTTTTGCTAGGCATTATGTAAATATCTGCCATGTTATAATGTGCAGCAATTTCTTCATCCGGAATAAAGCCGGCAAAAACAACAATACTCTCCAACTCCAATTCTCTGATTAATTTATCTAATCTCTTTTTTTCTGCATCATCATATTTACCCACTAATAAATAACGAAGACTTTTATCGCTATTAATGAGTTCTCGCAAAGCATACAAAACTTTGTCATGTCCCTTATATTTTTCTTTGGCGGATAACCGTGTCAATGTCATTAAAATAATATTATCCTTTGTTAGTCCGTACCTGTTAAGCAGATCTTTATTTTTTTCTTCGTGTAATGGTTTAGGTAAAAATGGATCTAGACAATTATTCAATATTTTAAACTGCTCTTCGGGAAACGTATTCAATTTTGTCATAGTATCCTTTGTAAACTTACTTACCGGTAATATCAGATCACATTTCTTCATGATATATTTTTTCCAGGCAGGAAAAGTTTTCCAGACTTCTATCCCATGTGCAATTAATATCAGCTTTGTTTTAGGCGATACTGTTTTTATCAAAATCCCTACTAATAACAAATTAATATGCGACAATATAACTATCTTACTTCTTCTACCAGCTTGTATACTTTTGTAAATAAACTTTAACCGATTTTTATTAAACCCTACAAAAACATCTGGACAGAAATATTTATTTGCGTAATTATCACTATTGCTATCATACATCGAATACAGCATAAAAGAATTATTGCCAGATTCCAACTCTAATTCATGCAAAGCTTTCCCCGCTATACGGTTCACCTTCTCTATACCTCCTGTAGCAGAAAAAATCTTTAATGTTAAAAACAACACAATCTAATAATTGAAATATTTTATTAAATATTATTTCTCTGTTAATAACAATGTGAAAAATTGCGACCAGTGCATTTCTCCGGTTCTCATTTTTGCAAGACACTCCCCCATATACTTACCATTTCTACTTTTTACATATCTATCATCTCCCAGCCATTCTTTAAAAGGAAATGAAAACCCCATTTTTGGTCTGTTCCAAATGGCTTCAGGCAAACCATTTTTAAAAGCATCTATTAATAATTGCTTATCTCTTCCGGAATATTTAACCTTAGATTCTATTTGCAACGATAAATTCATAAAAAGCATATCTAAAAGCGGAAGTCTTATTTCTATCCCATGTGCCATACTCATAACATCCGCGTCTCTAAGTAATTGATTCTGCATATATAAATTACTTTCCATCCAGCTAGCCTGGTTACCTGCTGTTAAATAATCAATGTTTTGCAAACACGGTTCTTCTTCCAGTATTTTCCATATTTCAGCTTCATCTGCATCAATATATTTAGCTATGTCAGACGGAATAAATTGTCCTCTTAAAAAGAGATATTTACCTATGGCACCGTCTATACTGAGATATGATATTCGCCGTATCTTTTTGAATGATGAATGCTTTCCTTTTCTAAGCAGTTTATTAGGTAACCTCGCTAACAATAAAGCCGTTTTCATTCTATTGAAAGATGGATACCCGCCATACAACTCATCACCGCCTATGGCAGATAAAACGGCCTTTAACCCATTTTCTTTTGCATACTTACTTATGAACCACGTATTGATCCCATCACAACTGGGAAGATCCATTGCATCAATAATATCAGACAAATGATTATGAAAATCATCTGCAGTGACAAGATGTTGACGTTGCGTGAATGACAAATCCTTTTGTAATAGATCTTGATATTTTTTTTCAGAATAATTCTTATCCTTAAAAAAAATAGATACTGTTTCTAAGTTAGGATGAGTTGAATGTGCCAACAAAGTAACAATACTTGAATCAAGACCTCCACTAAAAAAAACACCAATAGGTGCATCTGATAAAAGGTGTCTTTGAACAGCACTATTTAATTCTTCTTTTATATTATATATAGCTTCTTCTCTATCACTTATTTTTTCAATATAACTATACTGCTTAAATACATCTGTCGTTGCGGTACTTGAAGGTATGTGGTATTTTAACCATGTACCTTTTGCTAACGGTCTAACTTTTTTTAATGTAGTAATTGGTTCAGGAAGATGGCCGTAGGCCATTAAATAAATTTGTGATCTTTCATTCTTTTCTCTTAAATAAGGGATCACTGAAAATGCTCTTATTTCCGATGCAAAAGCTAGCCCTTCTTCAGTAAGCGCATGGTATAATGGCTTCATTCCCATACTATCTCTTACAAGATATAAATCAGTCTTATTATTATCCAATAAGGCAAAAGCAAACATTCCATTAAATTTTGCAAAAGCTTTTGTCCCCCATACTGCAAATGCAGCCAATATTACTTCTGTATCACTTTGAGTAGTGAAATTACATCCTGATTGTATCAGCTCTTTTTTTAACTCGAGATAATTATATAATTCTCCATTATAGCTAATAACATACCTGTTGTTTTCGTAAGCCATTGGCTGGTTGCCATTAGAGGAAAGATCTATCAGTGACAATCTTCTATGCCCTAATACTACACCATTTTCAATATTTGTGTATACGCCTTCGCCATCGGGGCCACCATGTTTCAATATTAGGCACATTTCTTTTACCATTTCTTCCAAAGAAGAAACAGCTATTGATCTATTAATTACTCCAGC
>DATHNB010000219.1:0-5817 GCA_035486495.1 Ferruginibacter sp.
CTACCGAAGCAATTCATTTCTTCGAAACCTATTTCGATTTCAAACGTGTGTCTACCAAAGGCGATAATATGATAGCTGTTTTAAAAGGTGCAGATGGTTTTGAATTAGTATTGATGAATGCCAGCATGAATCAAAAAGGCAATAGCTCCTACCCCGATGCTTTTCACATTGGTTTTATGTTAGACACAGCAGAGCAGGTTACTGCAACCTGGCAAAAATTAAAAGCCGGTGGCATTATCCTCGAACGCGAACCACAAAAAATAAGAGATAACTTTGGATTCTATTTTCATTTTGATAATTTGATGATAGAAGTAGGAACACTATAATTTTTTGTCATGCTGAGGAACGAAGTATCTTATCTTTAAAATAGCAGAATGATAGTTTATGAATTAGATTCTTCGCTTACGCTCAGAATAACAAAGATCAAAATAGCTTTGTTTCCGCGTTGGCCGTTGGTCAAAGACCAGATGGCGGCAACTGTAAAATAAATAACAATGGAACCTCAAAAGAACAACCCTCTCCACAATATTACCCTTGAACAGATCATGAATTATTTAGTAGAAAATCATGGCTGGGAATATTTAGCAGAGCAAATAAATATCAATTGTTTTAAAAGCAACCCAAGCATAAAATCAAGCTTAACATTTTTACGTAAAACTCCATGGGCTCGTACCAAAACAGAAAACCTTTATTTGTATCTATTAAGAAAAAATAAATAATCAGAATTATTGTAACGCTTTCTAAACAAGACAAAACATAATGACACTAACAGACTGGATAGGATTTATCGGCGTAACAATTTTACTAATTGCCTATTTCCTGAATTTAAGTAATGTAATAAAAACAGACAGCTTCGCTTACCTGTTTCTAAATCTCTCCGGTGCAGGAATTGCTTGTGCAGCTTCTATATTATTAAAATATATCCCTTTTATAATTTTAGAAAGCTGTTGGACAATCGTATCTGCAATTGGACTGATAAAATATTTCAACAAAAGATGACCATCCCTTTTCTTTCATGCTGAGGAACAAAGCATCTTATTTTTAAACCAGCAGAGTAATTATGGAAGATCAGATTCTTCGCTACGCTCTAATCCGATAGCTATCGGATGACAAATCAAATCAATCTTCGCAAATCCGGCTAATCCATCAATCCCGAGAATCCCAATTCAGACAAAAACATGTAAATTATTAATATAGATAGCTACTACCCTCTTAGTTAGCTCATTTTGTTTATAATACCGCCTTAACTAACTTCGCAAAAATGTTTTACAATGAGTGTTTCGATAGATATTTTGATCGCATCAACTAACGATAAGGACCTGAAAGTGATTGCTGAAAAAGTAAAGGATGGCAAACGAATTACCGACCAAGAAGGTATTATACTTTTTGAAAAAGGAAGTCTGTCTTTTGTAGGCGCCTTAGCCAATTTCATTAGAGAAAAATTCCACGGCGATAAAACTTATTTCAATCGCAATTTCCATATTGAACCTACCAATGTTTGTGTGTTCAGTTGTAAGTTTTGTTCTTATTCTCAATTGTATGCGCACAAAGAAGAAGGTTGGGAACTGAGCATTGATCAGATGCTCGACATCGTAAAAAAATACGATGGCAAACCAATTACAGAAGTTCACATCGTTGGCGGCGTTCATCCCAAAATGAACATGGATTATTTTATTGAGCTGATGCAAAAGATCAAAGCGCATCGTCCTGCATTACACGTAAAAGCATTTACAGCCGTTGAATTAGATTATATGTTCCGCAAAGCAAAACTGACCGTTGCTGAAGGCATGAAAAGATTGAACGAAGCCGGCTTAGATAGTTTACCGGGCGGTGGCGCAGAAATCTTCCATCCTGAGATAAGAGAAATAATTGCCGGCGATAAAGTAAACGCAGATGGATGGTTAACCATTCACGAAACGGCTCATAACTTAGGGATGCACACAAATGCAACTATGTTATACGGACATATTGAAAAATATGAACACCGTATCGATCACATGCGCAGACTGAGAGATTTGCAAGATAAAACTGGAGGATTCAACACATTCATTCCATTAAAATTCAGAAACAGTAATAACGACATGAGTAATGTAGCAGAGTCTACTATTACTGAAGATATGCGCCTATACTCAATTGCAAGAATTTATTTAGATAATTTCCCACACCTGAAAGCTTACTGGCCAATGTTGGGCAGAGAAAATGCACAGTTAAGTTTATCATTTGGTGTAAACGATATCGATGGCACGATCGATGATTCAACAAAGATCTATTCAATGGCCGGCAGTGAAGAACAAACACCTGCAATGACAACTGAACAATTGGTTACATTGATCAAACAAGTAAAACGCCAACCTGTTGAGCGCGATACTTTGTACAATATTGTAAAAGATTATACTGGTGTTGAGTTTAAGGAAGGTGAACTAGTGTAGACAGGTTTTATTATTAGATTGCTTATAAATACAATTGCGCTTTATGAAAAAAAATATCCTCTGGTTATTAATACTGACTTGCTCTTTTGCACAGGCACAAAATCCTGTAAAAAATATCGGTAACATTACCTCGGTTGATATCAGCAACCAGACAGTTACTATTACAACCGATAATGCTTTTGCATCAATCATTGTTTATAGCCCGGATATTATAAGGATTCGTATCGATAAGCAAAAATTGAAAGCTGATTTTTCTTACGCAGTGATCTCACAGCCGATAAAAACAACAGTAAATATTAATCAGAATGATAGCGCCATTATTATTACAACTGATTCATTAAAAGCTACGATCTCGAAAAAACCTTTTGCCATTACGTTCTACAACAATGCAGGAGAAATAATTAGTCAGGATGAAAAAGGCTTAAATACATCCTGGGTTAACGAATCCGTTACTGCATATAAAAAAATGCAGGATGGTGAACGCTTCATCGGCCTTGGCGAAAAGACCGGCGATCTTGATAGAAAAGGAAACGGATACACCAACTGGAACTCAGATGTATTTGGGTATTCAGTCGGACAAGATCCTTTGTATTCTTCTATCCCATTTTATATCGGCATTCATCATGATGTGAATTATGGTATTTTTTTAGACAATACTTTTCAGACAGATTTTAATTTTGGTGCCAGCAATAATCGCTTCTCTTCATTCGGCGCACGCGGTGGCGAGCTGAATTATTATTTTATTTATCATACACATTTAGCGGATATCATTACATCTTACACTTCATTGACAGGTCGTATGAAACTGCCTCCATTGTGGAGTTTAGGCTACCAGCAATGTCGATACAGTTATTACCCCGATACGGAAGTAATGCGCATTGCGCAAACATTAAGAGAAAAGAAAATTCCCGCAGATGGTATCACACTGGATATTCATTACATGGATAAATATCAATTGTTCACCTGGAACAAAGAGCGTTTTCCCGACCCCGTTAGTATGACCACTAAACTGAAACAAATGGGTTTCAAAACAACAGTGATCGTAGATCCGGGCATTAAAGTAAATCCTGATGCCGCGGCTTATAGTCTGGGTGCTAAGGATAGCGTGTACTTAAAATATCCTGACAATACATTTTACACAGGTGCAGTATGGCCCGGCTGGTGCAACTTTACAGATTTTACAAGCGAGAAGGGCCGGGCTTTCTGGAGAAATCAGGTCAAGTTTTTTGCCAACAATGGCGTTAGCGGTATCTGGAACGATATGAATGAGATCGCGACCTGGGGAAATAAAACACCTGACAATATTATATACGATTATGATGGAAGAAAAGCCTCTAATCTCGAAGGACATAATGTGTACGCATTAGAAATGGCAAGATCAAGCTACGAAGGCGCTAAAGCTGCTATGAATAACGAACGTCCATTTATTTTAACAAGATCTGGCTATGCAGGTTTGCAACGTTATGCTGCTATCTGGACAGGCGATAATCGCACAGAAGATAATCACATGATCGCAGGTGTACGTTTAATAAATAGTTTGGGACTAAGCGGTGTGGCATTTACAGGAATGGATATCGGCGGCTTTATGGGCGCTCCCACAAGTATCGGTTTATATACAAGGTGGATACAAATTGGTGCGTTTCTGCCGTATTTTAGAAACCATTCTGTTGCCAACAGCAAATCTTCTGAACCATGGACGTATGGTGAAGAGTGCACAGACATCTCAAGAAATTATATCAACCTTCGGTATAAGTTAATGCCATACTTGTATGCAACTTTTTACGAGGCAACACAAGATGGTCTACCCGTTGTTCGCTCTTTGGCAATTGACAATGCTTTCGATCCTAAAATTTATGATCAATTTTTTCAAAATGAATTTTGTTTAGGAAAAAATTTATTGATCATCCCTGTTGAAAGCAATAAAGATTTTACCAAAATATATTTACCAAAAGGAACATGGTACGATTTGTATTCTGATTCTGTAGAACATGGCGGCAAAGAAAAGATCATCGAATTAACTACAGCAAAATTACCGGTGTATGTAAAAGAAAGCTCTATCATGCCGATGCAGTCGCTTGTTCAGTCTACATCTATAATGCCTACCGATACTTTATACTTACATATCTACAAAGGAAATATTGCCAACACATTTGTATATTATGAAGATGATGGCAGCTCATATAATTATGAAAACGGCAGCTTCTACAAAAGAAATATCACTTACGATCCGAAACAAAAAACAATCGTGCTAGATAAAGCAGAAGGAAAATTCGCATCAAAATTCAAAACAATTTTATTGGTGTTCCATGGTTTTGATAGCACAAGTAAATTAATGGCAAACAATGCTTCTCTATCAACAAAGAACACAACCATTTCTTTTTTATCTACGATTACTTCATTTAGCGCAGATGGGTTGATTAAACCAGTGGATAGTTGCAAAATAATTACTGCATCTATTAAAAACGATAGCGGCAAAATAACTATAGGCTTCTAACTCCGTAGAAGTTACCTCTTTGTAGCAAACGACAAAACGTGCATTTCAACTCCATCGGAGTTGCCCACCTCAGTTGGGTTACTCCTACGGAGTAAATTTTTTGAGGTTATATGTTTTTCTATAAAGAGGTTGCCCCGATGGGGCAAATACAATGATTCCGTTTTATTTCTTACCAACTTATCGACTTCCCCACTAAAATCTTCCCCCTTCAATTAATTCCACTATCTTGATAGGATTATGGAAAACATTGATACCATTATTATAGGTTCTGGCGCAGGTGGCTTATCTACCGCTGTTTGCCTTGCACGTGCAGGACAAAAAGTATTGGTACTTGAGCAACATTATGTCCCCGGCGGATGGTGCCATAGTTTTCATTTAAACGGCCAGCGATTTAGTCCGGGTGTACACTATATCGGACAAATGGAAAAAGGTGGCTCAACCAGTGAATTATTCGAAGCTCTTGGTATTGCTAATGAGCTTATTTTTTTTAAGATGAAAAAAGAAGCCTACGAACATTGCTGGATCGGTGATGAACGTATAGATATGCCAGCAGGTATGGATGAATTGTATACCAGTTTATCAGAACGTTTTCCTGCAGAAAAAAAAGGGTTAAAGAAATATTTAAAAGTAGTAGATAAAGTAAGTACGCAAATATATTTAATACCGAAGATGAGCGGCTTTTGGGATAACGTTACCATTCCCTTTCGTACCAAAGATCTGGGTAAGTTCGGATTGTTTAGTTTAAAAAGAGTGATCGATTGGCATATTAAAGATCCTTTACTAAAAAAAGTATTGAATGTGCAATGTGGTGATCATGGCTTGCCTCCCGGACAAGCAAGTTTTCCTTTACACTGCGCCGTTATGGATCATTATATGAATGGTGGCTTTTACCCG
>DATHNB010000220.1:0-4829 GCA_035486495.1 Ferruginibacter sp.
TATCACATAATACTCTTGTCCGCGCAAATAAGATTCACCGTAACCAAGTGCTTGCTGATTAATATAAGCCTCGTCAAAAGGTAGCTTTATTTTTGCTTGCGTTTGTTCACTAAAATACCATCCTCTCTTCAGGTCCCAGTATTTATTATAGCTACCTGCTATCGAAAATAAATTAACGCCACCCGTTAATCCAAAGCCTCTTTTAAAAACAGTTAGTGTTCCCGTAGTTCCTTCTAACGGGAAAGCCGCATTGTTTACATTGGTATATTGATAAGTATAACTAAGGTCCAGAAAGCTTTTATAGGAAACAGAATCTTTAAAATAATTAGGGTTGTATGCAGATGTAATCACGGAGTCATTAACATTGGAATACGTATATGCTACATTAAAAAATTGCCTGCTATTGATAGCTTTACGAAGAATAAAAGAGGCATTGGCTACCCAATTATCTATTGCATATTTTGGGCCAGCAAAATAAAGCGCCTTATTATTATAAGACGTTTGATAGATCAGTTGTCTGCTTTGTGAAAGACCTCCTGAGAAAAAAAGTCCTTCTGTTAGTGAAGAATTAATATACGGCATTGAATAAGCTAAAGAAATAGTACGCGTATATCCATCTATTAAATATAACCGCAACTGATCCTTTCTTCCCGTGAGATTAAAATGAACAAACTTTACACCATAACTCGTTCTTGATAGATCACCTTTATACTTTACGAGCCACTCATTCAAATTTCTATCAGCAATTTGAAAAATAGGGATAGGAAAAATATACCATCGTTCCTTTACGGTTATATTTATATCAATAGACCGATCAGATACAACGGCTGTTTCTATTCTAACATCGCTAAATAAAGTTGTGTTATATATTTGTTCCCTGACTTCTTTTAATGCCTCATTCAATTGGGTTATAGTAATTGAATCACCATTTTTAAATTGAACCTCCCTATAAATAACATAAGCTTTCGTACTATTATTACCGCTTACATTGATCTGGTTGATCATTATTTTAGAAGAAGAGTCTGTTATGGAAACGGGTAAGTGAATAATGATATCAGCCGCCCTGTCAATATTTTGAGCAATTGCAGCAGTACCACTTAGTAAAAGAAAACAGCAAAGGGATATTTTTTTCAAAAAAGTCATTAGTACACAATTTCGCCTTTGGCAAAAGAATAAATGTAATTGTTATTAACGAAATAATTGTGCGAAAAGGAAGGAACGAATTATTAGATATCCAGATAATTCATCAAATGCTTGTAATTGGTATGTATTGTATTCTCGAAATTTTCAATTCCAAAATAATATATCACATCATAATCATAGCGCTCAAAAGTTGATATAATGCCGGCAATTTCTTTTTTATTAAGATGCAGTGTCACCGTTAGCAAACCTGTTTCTCCATGAACAATTGTGTTCAAATGAAGTATAGTTGCATCATTACTTTCAACGATCCTGCTAATTTCAGAAATAGCAAAATTAGTACGTTCCATTTCTAGAACAATTATGCCTCCTATTTCATTTGCACCGGAAAAATTACCTAACGCTTTTAAAAGATCTGCTGCAGTAATAACTCCCAATAATTCTCTCTCTTCGTTAACAACAGGAACTACAGTCGTTTCATATTGATTGCTGCAACTAACAGCATTTAAAAAATGTTGATTCTCACCAACAGCCGCAGGTATAAAATTTTCTTGTAAAACTTGTATAGATAATTTATCATTCTCTGCATCTAAGAGATCTTCTTCGCTGATCAATCCAAGGTATTTATCATCTGACGCAACAGGTAAATGAGATACTTTAAAATCTGTTATTAACTGCAATGCCTTGCTGACAGAATCCTGCAGATCCAAACGAGGTATATTATTATTAATAAGTTCTACTGTCAGCATCTTAAAAGTTTATATACTAAGGATTACTATTTGTTCTGCTCGGTATGCTTACAGAGCAATCGGGTAAGAATTAAAGTATTTACGCAGTTACAGCGGGGTTAGGATTTTTAACCTTTGCTAAAAAAGCTGTTAATATCGCATTGAATTCTTCCGGAACTTCCATCATAGGAGCATGACCGCATTTGTCAATTAAATGCAGCTCGCTATTAGGAATTAACTTATTAAACTCTTCGCCAACAAAAGGAGGTGTAATATTGTCGTTGTTACCCCAAATAAGACAAGTTGGTTGTTTTATCTGATTCAACTCTTCACCTAAATTATTGCGAATGGCACTTTTTGCCAATGCTATTATTTTTATAACTTTTAATCGGTTAGTGGTAATTTCCATAACCTCATCTATAAGCTCTTCCGTAACCAATTTTGGATCGTAAAAAGTTAGTTCTGTCTTTTTGCGAACATATTCTTTATCTCCACGTTTTGGATAAGTATCTCCCATACCATTCTCAAACAAACCCGAACTTCCAGTTAAAGTAATTGACTTTATACGCTCAGGACTCTTTAGAACGTGCACTAATGCAACATGGCCACCTAAAGAATTGCCTAATAAATGAATGTTATTATAATTACGGTGCTCAATAAATTTTTGAACAAATTTTTGTAAACCACCAACTGATGTATGAAGCAGATCCATATCCAATAAAGGAAGAATAGGTACAATAACCTTATGGGTCTTCTTAAAATGATCAATCAACGGCTCGAAATTACTTAATGCACCAAATAAGCCATGAAGAAGCAATAAAGGCTCACCCTCACCCGCTTCTATGAACTTAAATTTTCCGTCTAATTGTATTTCGTACGTCATCTTGTTTTAAAATCTCTCAATTATGTGCAAAATAATCGATTTTAAAGTAAAAAATATATAAAAAATTAAAGTCGCCTTAATTTTTATAAAATTACGACAAAAGACCATCACCTGCAAGACTGCATTAACCGAGAGCTGTTTGATACATTAATGCAAAATACCTTTTCTTAATCGGTTTGAAAAAATAAATAAGAATAACTGATAATAATAAAATGCTAGTGCCAGTAAGCATATTAGGAAAATACAGCCAGGTTGCTGTCAGTAAAATAACCATCCTTAGATATTCAAGATAAAATATCCAATTTCTTTGCTCCATTATTGCACCACTATTGATAAGACTCACGACAATAAAAGTTGACAATAATAATGATTGGACAAATGAAAGACTATCGATCCAATAAATAAGGCAGAAAAGTAATATAAGACTAATAGCTGTTTGAACGGAAATGTATACACGCATTCCGTTTGTTGTAGGTACAGATGGCCTTATATTCAATAACCGCTTTTCTAAATATAATCTATAGCGAGGATCAACGGTATCCGGCCTGCCAAATATGACCGCTGTTTTAGCTTTTATACCTTCTGCAGATCTGAATGCTAATATCAACTCAAGTATGTAATGAAAATGTTGCCATAAAAAACTATGACTATTTAAAGATTTAGTAAGCCCATATATTGGTTCGTCCTTTTCCTCTATAAAAGTGCCAAATATTTTATCCCAGATAATGAGCATATCACCATAATTCTTATCCAAATATTCTGGATTAGAAGAATGATGCACGCGATGATGGGATGGGGTAACAATTATATATTCTAACCAACCTAATTTGCCGATAGCCTGCGTATGCGTGAAGAATGGGTAGATGCCATGGATCAATAAAAAGGTGGCTATAATGTGTGGGGGAAACCCCATTAATGGCAATGCCGCCCAAAATAAGCAACGTACTACTGATTGAAACACTGTTATTCTTGCCGACACGGTATAATTAAAATCATCGCTTTGATGATGTACGACATGAACCGCCCAAAAAACATTTACTTCATGTGCCAGCCTGTGATACCAATACCATACAAAGTCTGTCAATAAGAATAAAAATAAATATGCTAATGGTCCTATCTTAAAATGAAAAAATGCATAATGTGTATAGACATAATCGAAAAAATAATAGAACGGAATAATTGTAAACACATCCAGCAAACGCTCTGCTATACCCACATTCAAGTTGGCAACAGTTTCTGCAAACTGAAAGTAATTTTTCCCCCTTCGTTTAGTGTACACATACTCTAACGCAATAAAAAATAAAAACAGCGGAACTGCGTATGCAAAAAATTTCTGGTGAGCCATAATATGTTTTGTATTAGTCTATAAAAAAGATGGACTAATACAAAACTAAGGATTGGTCAAAGCTTTTCCAAGTTTTAAAAAGTAAAAACTGTGTTAATGTGCTATTCCTAACTAGAGATTTTTTGTGGAACACCCGCGAAGAAATTCTCGAGATCAGTAAACATATTTTTAAAAACAGGAATGATATGTCCAAAGCCATCAATAACTTTTGGACCCCACGGTTCAATAAATGAATAGGTCAGGGAAGACTGGCTTGCAGATTGACTTATAAGATGTACTTTATCTGCATAAAATAAAAATACGCTGAATATAAAAGTGTAGAGTATTGCATATAGCAATATGCCGCCTAGTTTATTTACCCAGCCCAACGCTACAGACTCTAATAATTTCTCGATCAGTTTGGCACCAAAATGGATCAATAAAATTGTTGCTAAAAAAACTATAGCAAATGAAATAAAAGGTAGTATTTTATTAGATACATTGATGCTATCTTTCAAACGACTGGCAACAAACACAGACAGTTTTAATGCAGCCGCAATGCCAATAACAAAACCAACAAAGGAAAATAATGCAATAATTAATCCCTTACTATATCCTTTAAATATGGCAAGGATCATCAAAGTTGCATAGATGATATCAATCATTATATGCCTATTTTGCTAATAATTCCTTCACAATGGCAGAGATAGTCTTTCCGTCTGCCTGACCGGCTAATTGCTTGCTGGCAATACCC
>DATHNB010000221.1:0-4244 GCA_035486495.1 Ferruginibacter sp.
AACGGGTAATTAACAAACATTGGATTTAATTTTTGCACTGCAGCAGTATTGATAAATGGTACTACGTTATCGTAATTAAATGAAACCGGTAAATAAGAAGAAGGAAGTGGCAAATCAGTTGCTTGCGGTTGAGTACATACAGGACCAAAAGTGAAGAATTGATCCGTAATAGTTGTATCATCACCCCATTGATAGTTGTTACCATAAAAAAGGTTAAGTGTATCTGCCGCTGGACTATTCACTACACGATATCCAACCACACAGTTAATAGCAACGTTGTTATGGAAAGTTCCTTCAGCACTCTGTTCGTAATCAATTGTAGAACCTCTTTGACCAGCAACAACCTGAGTTCCATCATTCACAAATGTACTGTTATACATTACAACATTTGCTTCTGGTGCGCCTGCTGGTTGCCCTTTATTAGAAACTTTTTGTCCGTTGTACGCAGTACCAATAAAGAAGTTATAAGCTACTGTACCTATAGTACCGCCTTTCATATTTACACAATCTCCACCTACTCCACCACATTTTTCAAAAGTATTTCTGAAAATATGAACTTTACCATTTGATATTCTCATACAATCATCTGTTCCACCATAAAACCATGAATCTTCCACGATACAACTACCAGCAACATTTTCGAATAAGAAATTAAAAGATGTACCTACACTTTCATTAACAGCTGCAGCCATAGATGCATCTTCATCTGCACCGGCAAAATCAATATGCGTCCATCTTAGAACAAGTAAAGGGCAAGTCGAGCCACATTGAATTCCTCTCCAAAGTCCTGCATGTGCAGGATCACTTCCAACCGCAAGTCCAGGCTGGTCATTTCTTACTGCACCAGCAGCTGTAAAGGTTATTGGAGCGGCTTGCGTACCATTACTTACTAATACACCTAATACTATAACACCGGCAGTATCTTTAAAATTAATAGTAACCCCTGGTTGAATGAGTAGTGTATCTCCTGCAGGAATAGTGATATCACCGGTTACTGTATATGTTTTACCGGCAAGCATTGTGCCTTGTACACCTCCAGAAAGATTAGCTGTATCACTTACAGGTTGTCCTATTACTAATGGAGGAGTAGATACGCTTGTTTTCCCTTTTGAACAAGCAGATAGTATAATTGCAATACTAGCAACCATACCGAAAATTTGAATCGTTTTTTTCATTTTTATTAGTTTTTATTTTGATTTGTGATTGATTAGAATTTATATTTAAAACCAGCTAAGAAATTAGTATTTGTAATGTCTCGCTGAACAATAGTAGTACCCTGCGTTTTATCTTGGAATGCTATTGGAATATTTCCATTGCCGGCACTAGTTTGGCTAACAGAAAATTTCAGGAATTCTTTATGTTGGGAATTAAGGAGATTATTTACTTTAGCAAAAAAAGCAAAATGTTTACCCAGCTTTTTCTCCATAGAAAAATCTAACTGTGTATATGCCTTCTGCCAATAATCTTGATTATAATATGGACTTACTTGCGAAATAAAATCACCGGTATAAGCGAGTGCTAATTGAACATCTAATCCTAATTCTTGATTTTTATACAATAAAGAGATATTGCCAATATTAGCAGCCTGCCCTTGCAAAGGCCTTGTCTGTGTCGTATAAGATGTCGTATCCTGTAATGTAGCAGGGGATTTATAATATAAAAGTTTTGTTGTAGTAACCCTAGAATTTGTATAAGTATAATTAGCTGCAATACCGAACTTGCCAAAATACTTTGTAAATACTGCTTCAAATCCATAGTTTGTTGCTCCACTTGGAGGGTTTCCCGGTGTAATAATTAGTGAACTCGTACTATTGCCTTCAGATTTCACATAATACTCAATCGGATCTTGTATGTTTTTGTAAAAAGCTCCTAATAAAAGTTGCTCTCCATGTCCGGGAAATAATTCATATCTCAGATCATAGTTATCAGCAATAGTATGTTGCACACTATCATTACCTTCCAGATCATAAGCACCATCATCAGCTGAATAATGCGATGGTACAATATCGCCAAACCCAGGCCTGCTTATTGATTTAAAATATGACAAACGTATATTCTGTTTTTCGCTTAATTCATATTTAAAATGAACACTAGGCAATACGTCTGTATAGCTATAGGTAGCATTCTGTCCAGGTATCGTTATAGGTTGATTTGTTACAGTATAATCTTCTTCAGTATTTTCTATGCGAACACCCCCTAAAACCTGCAACTTAGGCATTAGCATAAACTTAGCCTGTAAATATTCTGCAGTTATAGTTTCATGCGCTGTATAAACGTTATTGTGTAGCTGAGTAGCTGCCAAACCATTTCCCCCATTACTATACTTGTATATTAACGGAAGGGTATCAATAACATCCAAAGGATGCGGAGTTGATGATGGTATTACATATACATTTTGTGGTTCTAAATTATACTCGCTATAATAATTAGTTCTCGTTTTATATCTATACAACCCACCTCCCTCGAATTCCATTTCTTCACCAAAAAGATGTGGCTTATATGTAAGATTAGCATACCCGGCCCAATCTTTATCTGTATTATATTGCCAAGTGTGTACAACATTTGTTCCGTAAGTAGTAAGGCTATCCCTTACTACGTTTCCTCCACTACCAAATGTTACTTCATCATTGTAGTCGTAACTCGACATATCTGGTATTTTATTTTCTGCAATAGAATAAACACCACTCCAATCAAATTTAAGTTTACGACTTAACCAATGCTCTCCTTGTAAAGTACTATTATATATGTCCTGTATTTGCCACTTGCTTCTATACTCAATATCAACATCCTTAGCGGTACCACTTGAATTAGTACCGTAAGTAGTGTCCTGAGTAGTTCTTGTTTGGTAGTCATTTTGATGAACATAGAAATTAAAAAGAGAAATTTTATTCCGATCATTAAAAACATAATCAATCTTATTATTAACTGCAATTCTATTTGTTTGGGTAGAAAATTGTCTTGAATCAGCATCTGTGAATTGTGGCAACCCTCCCGTAGTAGTAGGTGTTCCTTGAGAAGAAAGTACAAAGAAATCAGAATTAGAGCCTTTATAAAAATTTTGATACGCAGCCGATACTATTACCCCTAATTTTTTCTTTAAGAAACGGTCTCCTATTGTAAGGCCAACTATACTATTAACAGGCGCAGATAAATCATTATACCGTAAATTGTCAAAAGAAAAATCCCCAGGAGTAGCATTATAAGCAGTCCCATGCAATTGATCCGGCGAATTTTTACTGATCCCAGAATGATCAAAAGCACTGAATGCTCTGTCAGAAAAAAGAAAAGAATAGCCACCCGCAGCATTAATATTAAATATAAATTTATCAGGGGCACTTTTCATGACAAGATTCATTACACCACCGATCGCATCTCCTTCCATATTAGGTGTTAATGCTTTTATTACTTCTATTCTTTCTATCAATTCTGAAGGAAACAGATCCATTGGTACATAACGATATTTATCATCCGGACTTGGAATTTTAATACCGTTAATAAGTGTTGTGTTATACCGTTGATCCATCCCACGTATAATAGCATAACGTCCTTCACCACTATTATCTCTCTGAACATTCACCCCACTAATTCTTTGCAAAGCATTAGCCACTGTTACATCAGGTGAAAGTTCAATTGCTCTTTGCGAAAGTATATTCTGTATATAATCAGATTTTTGTTCCATACTGCGGGCCGCAGCATCCGATTTTTTATCCTTATTTGTAACAAGTACTTCCGCTAATTGCTTGCCGGATTGACGTAGTTTAAAATCACCGGCTTTTACTGTTCCATTACCTTCGGCTACTTCAATTATAACATCTTCAGGTTTTTCGTATCCTACTAGATCTATTTCAATTTCATACTTACCCGGTTTCACATTCTTAAAAGTATAAGAACCATCAAGATCTACGGCAGTAGTGTATTTTGTATCTTCTATATGCACAGTAGCTCCAACTAAAGGTTCGCCAGTTTTAGCATCAAAGGCATTTCCTTTTACAGTTTGTGAAAAAGATTTGGTAGCAACACACGTAAGAAAAAGGACTAAGAATAAAAATAGTTGAGTCGTTTTGGAGATCATTGTTTTAAATTTCCAGCGAATGTCAGCTAAAAAACAAGTACGAAAAATGGTGCGGGGTTGAATTAATTATCTGATAATATATAGTTAATGAACAATTAAAAAAAACTACAACATCTCTTCAGATTTAATGTATTACTAAGTCTTATTTATTAAAAAAAACCTCCTTAAAAGA
>DATHNB010000222.1:0-9260 GCA_035486495.1 Ferruginibacter sp.
GAGAGCCGTTATCGTTTTTTAGGAAATATCCTAAGCAACAGAATGGAGCTTTTTTATGAATACAACACAGCATTGATAGTTATACCACAGAGCGACCTTATAAAATATAATGCCAGAACCGGTGATACAGAAGGATTAGTAAATTATCCATTAGGCATTCAGGGAATAAAGTTCGCCGCTATCATAATAGATAGAGGAGAAGAACGCAAGAGTTCTTTTAGAAGTAAAGGAGATTTTGATGTCAATACTTTTGCAAGAAAATATTTTAATGGCGGAGGTCATTACAATGCGGCAGGAGGGAATAGTAAAGAACCTTTAGAAGAAGTAGCTGCAAAATTTATTGCCGCAATGAAAGAAAATAAAGATCAATTAAGTACTTATAAATTTTAAATTAAACCAAATGAACAAAAAAATCAGTTATTTATTACTTGCTGTTGTCGTATTATTCACAGCATGTAAAGGGAAATACAAACACGCAGATGGCGGCCTGGAATATAAGATTATCAGTAAAGAAACAGGCACAAAAGCAGTTACAGGAGATTTTCTTGAATTGAATATTCTTGCAGTATACAATGACAGTGTTCTTTATAGCACCCGCGATAATGGAATGCCTCAATATGCGCCTTATAATCCTGATCAATTTCCTCCAGCTTTCAAAAAAATATTTGCGAAAGTTTATGTAGGAGACAGTGTTGTTGTAAGAATTTCTACGGATACACTTATTAATAAAGGCCAGGCGGCTCCTTTTATGAAAAAAGGGCAATATGTTTATCAATATTTTACTATAGCTAACATATTTAAAACTGAAGATCAAAAAGACAGTGCGCAAAACTCGCATTTAGCTGTATCTAAAGCTAAAGCATATCAAAAAACTTTAGCATTAATTCAGAAACAATTATCTGACAACGCAGCTCAATTAAAGACTGATGACAAGATATTAACTGATTACTTAGCAGCGAAGCATATTACTGCAACAAAAGGAGATTGGGGTACATACGTTTCAATTACAGATCCAGGAACAGGCGCACAAATTGATAGCTCAAGTGTTGTTATGGTTAATTACACTGGGAAAACTTTAGTTGATACAGTTTTTGATTCTAATGTTGATCCTAAGTTCAAACATGTAGGACCTTTTGCAGTTGATATGAGCGAAATAAGTGTGATCCCAGGTTGGATTGATGGTTTAAAACAAATGAAGAAAGGTAGCAAAGGAATGTTCTTTATTCCTTCGTCTTTGGCATATGGTAAAAATGGTTCTGGTCCAAAAATTGCTCCTAACTCAAATCTTATTTTCAACGTTGAGATCGTTGATGTAATGAGTGGTGATCAATATCGCGCAGAACAAAAAGCAAAACAAGAATTAGAAAAAGCAAAACAAATGCAAATGATGGATTCTTTGAGAAAAGCTCATCCGCAAATGCAAGGTCAGCAAGGGCAAAGTGCCCCTGCTCAATAAAATAAAAGTAATAATTGTAAAAGCGAATCCCAATCTCCAGCAATGGATTTTGGGATTCACTTTTTAGTTAGTTGGGATTTTTTTTAGCGTATTATTGTGACAGTACCTTTTAGTACTTGTTTATATCTGTCATCATTTACTTTGATCACGTAAGTATATGTGCCCATTGATAGGTTTTGTCCGTTTGATGTTCCATCCCACGCAGTGTATCCTCTGCACTCAAATACTTTATGTCCCCAACGATCAAATATCTGCACTTGCATATTTGGGTAATCTTCACTGTTCGTTATATGCCATATAGGATTTTTACCATTTGGTGCGAACCCGCTTGGGATATACAAAGGAAGAATATTGCAAATGTTTATTTTAGTTGGTGTTGAAGAAGTTGCATTTGTTGCGGTGCAAGAATTTGTATTGGTATAATTAACTGTTACAGTTTTACTACTATTAGTATTTAACCATTGTAAGGTTACACTGTTATCTGCTGATGTGCCACCTGATATAATTGTGTAATCTGAATTTACAATTCCCGAATAGTTCCATACATAATTTGATTGCCCAGGTTGTGTGGTATAAATAATATTTGAATCGATGCAAGCAACAGCTCCAGGCTCTGAGGTAAAAGTTGGATTGACAGCATTAACTAAAATTGAGCCCATTGCAGAAAGTCCGCTTGTATTGCAGCTTCCATTTTGCAGATCAGTTATTGTTACACTCGTGGATCCTGCCGTAGTCAGATTTGTAGCAGGCACTATAAATGTTCCTGTTCCGGCTGAAAAAGCCATTGTCGCGGTCAATCCCGTAGCTGCATTTGGTGCGCTAAGGTTATAAGTTACTGTATACGTATTTGATGGTAACGTAGTAGAGTTTACAGTTATTATTGAATTATTAACTCCTGAACAAACAGTTGTCGCTGCTGGTATAGTAAGGTTACTTGCATTAACGCCTGCACTTATAGTAGTTGGAGTTGAGGAAACAGGGCTTGTTGCAGTACAATTATTAGGGTTAGTGTAATTTATTGAAACAGTTTTACTGCCTGCGGTTAACCACTTTAACGTTGTAGTATAATCTGAATTTGATCCTCCGGATATTATTGTGTAATCTACTCCTGCAGTGCCGGCTATCGTCCAAATGTAATTTGTTTGGCCAGATTGTGTAGCATAAGTAACGGCTGTATTCAAACAGGCGCTTGTTCCGGGTTCGCTTGTAAAAGCCGGTGTTGGCAAAGCGTTTATACCTAGGGTAATAATATTTCCGGTACTAATGCAACCATTGGCATTAGTTACATAGATCGTTCCGGTATTATTGATTGCGTTAGCGTTAGCAGGTATTGAAATTGGAATAGGAGATAGAGGCAATGGTGTAGTGGTCACATTAACTAAACTTGTTGGAGCGTTCCAGGTGATAGAATATGTTGTTGGAGTGCCGGTAGTTCCGGTATACGCAAGATTATAATTTTGTACACTGGCACTAAAACATACGTTACCTGATACGAGTCCTGAAATGGTTGGAAGTGGATTAACTGTTAGTGTAAATGTATTACCTATACTCGTACATCCACCAGCGTTAGTTACTATGATTGTACCTGAATAAGTATTAGAAACAGTTCCTGCCGGCACCGGAATTTGAATATCAGTACCAACCGGAGGTAATGGTGTGCTTGCAATATTTGTAAATCCTGCGGCCAATGCAGCAGGGTTCCATGTTATTGTATAATTTGTAGGAGCATTTACTGGCGTATTGTAAGATAGAGCGGCATTTTGAGTACTACTGCTGAAACATACGCTTTGTGTAGCGGGAGGCGTAACGATTGAAGGAGCTCCACTAATTGTTATCACTGCCGAACCTGCCATATTACTTGTACAGGAAGTTGCGGTATTTGTTGCTACCACGGTATATGTACCAACTGTTTGATTTCCAAAACTGATAGCTGCGCCGGTCCCCGCAACAGGAACTCCTACGTTAGTAGGTCCAGCTGTTTGTAATTGATAGTTAATTCCGATTTGAGAATTATCTAAGCCAACAGGTGTTCCTCCTACACAATAGGATCCCGTACCTGTCACATTATAGACTGTTGGAGGTATGCATATTGCTAATGCTACTGAAGTTGGCGAGCCTCTTAATGATACAATACCAGTTGCAGTAACTGTTGTTCCTGCTCCGCTGGAAGATGGATAGGTCCATGTTGCGCCATTATATACTCCGGTTTCTAATGTACCAACAGTTGCACCTCCTATTAATGGGGTGGTGCCATAATTAAAAGCGCCTGTATAGTTACCGTATGTACCGTTATTTTTAGTCAGGGTCCAATATCTATTTGCATAAGCAGTTTGTGACAAGGCAAATGAAGCCAGGCCAGGTGTACTTGCAAAAGGTGTGCTGGTGCTGATAGTTATGTTACCAGGTGTACTTACCGAATTAAATGCCAGCGTAGAAGGAGCATAAGTTGTAGCATCTCCAATTGTAAATAAATAAGGCGTTGTAGCGGATATTCCTTCTTGCAAATTACCGTCAACCCATCCAGTGCTTTGTGCCGCGCCAATTATTGAACCTGATGAACCAACACTTGCAGTATTTGCGTTTGTAACAATTAATCCTTTTGTAAATGTGAGTTGATTATTAACGTTGACATTATTAGCCAATACAACATTGCCTGCTGTATTATTTATAGTTAGATTATAAAAAGTTTCACCACCGGCAGTATTTGTAGTAACGGTTTGATTTCCTGTGGCGCTATTGAAGGTAACAGTTCCTCCAAGAGTATTGAATGTGCCACCGGTTTTGTTCCAGTTTCCAGTTAAAGAAATGATACCTGATGAATCATTAATAGCTCCTCCATTAATATCAATATCTCCGGTAACCGCAATATTATTTCCACCGGCATTTCCCATAAAAATGGTTCCGTTATTTATTGTTATTCCTGCACCAACAGAAAATATAGAACTCATAGTACCCATATTTAGGTTAGCACCGGCACCATTTATGGTAAGACTGCCTTTTATAATAAAGGGACCCCCTGCACCAGCGACAACCATATGAATATTTCCCCCACTATTGTAAATCATATTTCCTCCTACGGTGAAGGTTCCTGTTTGCAGAAGTAAAGGAGACCCTAGTAAAGGGAATGGTCCGGGACCAATTCCATAATATTGATTCCAGTCCACCATTGTTAGTTCGGAAGTAGTAAGATTGCCAGCCAGGCCCCGGGGTACAGCGCCATCATTTCCATTTGCTAACTGATTTACAATATAAAAATCAGAACCACTGTTTATAAATACATTGTATGGATAACCTTGTGTTACACCAATAGTGGGAGGAGTGGTAAGATCAGCATTCCATTCCAATCCTCTACTGTTAGGAGAACCGGCATAACTTAGCGTCGATCCTACCGCATACCTCGGTGAATTAGTTCCGCCGAAACGAGAACCGGTAATAGATAAAGTTCCATCAATTAATGGAGCTAAAATACCCGAAGTTGTGATTGTAGAATTGGATGAATTACAAGAAAGATTATAAAAAGTAGTAGGCCCTGTAATAGTTGCACCCTGAATATTAAAAGTCCCTCCATTTGCAACGGGAGTTGAAGAAAGATCTCCTCCTGAATTAAGAATAGTACCACTCACCGTAATTGTTTTGCCATTAAGCGACAAAAAACCCGCTTGTAAAGTCACATTTTGAATAGTGCTGGTAGACGCTAATGTAACAAGATTGTTTGGTGCAGCACCTATATTGTTTATTGTAAGTGAGCCTCCTCCATTTATTGTAGTAGGTAATCCATTTCCTGTATTTTGGTTAATTGTTCCGTCATAAACATAATTAGCGGATGAAGGAAAATTACGTCCACCTGTATTTTGAATGCTACCAGATGCTGTAGGATTAGTGGTTATGCCATTGGCATCACCTATCATTAAAAAAACATTGTTATTATTGGCTAATGTAAAACTACCTGCACCCAAAACATTAAAACCTGTCATACAATTCAATGTTCCATTTTCACTAAAAGAGCCAGAAATGTTTATGCTGCCACCATTTAAAGTTAGAACCCCACCTGAATTTATTGTAATAGTAGCGCAAGCAGCAGCAGCCGTTATAGTAACGGGAGAGCCACTCATTATTGTGACAACATCGCCTGCAACAGGTACCTGAGCCGGAGACCATGAAGCTGTATTATTCCAGTTACCACCTGCTCCGGTAGACTGAATAGGGATTGCATCAGCAACCTGAAAAATACTTACTAATAAAAAGCAAAAAAGCATTACTGCTTTTTTAGAAAAAGTAAAAAGATCCATATTGGAATAATTAAGTCGTTAAAATGGGATTATTACTGTGTTAAAAGTATCTACTGCAAAATTAATCATTAATAAAAGACACTACCGATATTCAGTATACAGTTTTATTGCTTGTTTAGCTTCTTTTACATCGTGAACTCTTAGTATTGATGTGCCATTCATTATTGCCATTGTATTTAATACCGTTGTTCCGTTAAGCGCTTCTTCCGCAGTTATTCCTAATGTTTTGTAGACTGTATTCTTTCTTGAAAGACCCACCAAAATTGGTTTTCGCAGCATGGAAAAGGTGTTTAATTCTTTTAGCAATTGAAAATTATGTCGGGTAGTTTTACCAAATCCGAATCCCGGATCAATAATTACATCTGTTATTCCTACTTTTTTGCATTCATTGGTTTTGCTGATAAAAAAATCTAAAACATCTTTCACCACATTATCATAAACAGGATCTTTTTGCATTGTATCAGGGGTACCTTTCATGTGCATACAAACGTACGGCACTTTTAACAATCCAACTGTTGGGATCATGTCAATATCCATATTACCTGCACTTATATCATTTACTATTGAAGCTCCTGCTGCTACTGTCTCTTGGGCAACCTTGCTATGGTAAGTATCAATAGAAATAACAACCTGAGGGAAATGGTGATAAATAGCTTTAATCACCGGCAATACACGTTGTAATTCATCGTCTGCAGAAATACGTTCACTTTTGGGCCTCGTACTTTGTCCGCCAATATCCAATATATCAGCTCCATCAGTAACCATTTTTTCTGCTAAAGCGATAATGTTATCAAGACTGTTATGCTTCCCTCCATCATAAAATGAATCGGGCGTAACATTGATAATCCCCATTACAAGTGGTTTATCAATTATTAACAATTTTCCTTTGCAGTTAAGTGTGTACATCAGCGTAAACGATTAATTTTGAGTTCAGCAAAAGTATAAGACATTTACCAAACGATGAGCACAATTCAGCAATACGATTCTGCAGTACAATCCTGTAAAGATATTTTTTTGAAGAAAACCAAAGATTATGGTACTTCCTGGCGAGTTTACAGGATCATTTCCATAGCAGATCAGATCTATATTAAAGCTAAACGTATCCGTACGATACAGGAAATAGGCGAGCAAAAAATCGGAGATGATATTCGGAGTGAATTTAAAGGCATTTTAAATTATGCCATTATCGGGTTGGTACAATTAAGTATTGACAATGATGATATGGAAGAGTTATCTGTAACAGAAGTAGAGAAATTATATAATGAACAAGCCGATATCGCTAAAAAATTAATGCTGGATAAAAACCATGATTATGGCGAAGCATGGAGAGAAATGAGTCAGGAAAGTTTTGCCGATCTTACATTAGCAAAGCTCTTACGCATTAAACAGATCATCGCGAACAAAGGACAAACATTAATAAGTGAGGGGATCGATGCTAATTTTTACGATATTATTAATTACGCGGCATTTGCTTTAATATTGATAGAAGAAGGGAAGCATAAATAAGTTTAAAGTAAAAAGTCAAATCCAAAAAGAAAAAAAATAAAGATCATGAAGATTATTGTAAATATTTCGCGTGCTATTGTTGGAATACTATTTATTTTTTCTGGATTGGTAAAAGCCATGGATCCGTTGGGATTGGCATATAAAACACAGGAATTTTTTGAGGCCTGGGGTGATGGCGGAGGAGTAATGGGAGCCGTGATGAATAGTCTGCGTGATTTTGCATTAGGTTTTTCAGTAGTGATGATCGCGATCGAAGTGCTTGCAGGAGTTGCTTTGTTAATTGGCTGGAGAAAAAACATTGTAGTGTGGGTGTTGTTTTACATGACATTATTCTATACATTTTTAACGGCCTATTCTTTATTTACAGGCAAAATAAGAGAATGTGGTTGTTTTGGCAGTTGCTTCCCGATAACAGATCTGCAAACTTTTATTAAAAATTTAGTGTTATTAGCATTGATCATTATTCTTTTAGTAGGAAGAAAATATATCAATCCGCTTTTTCAGGCGATGTCTAATTTTGGTATAGTAGGACTAACGGTAATGGCTGTTGTTTTTTTGCAATCATATACATTAGAACATCTGCCTTTGATAGATTGCCTGCCTTATAAAATAGGAAACAATTTATTAGAACTTCGTAAAATGCCTGCAGATGCTACGTTTGATAAGTTCGCGTATTCATTCGTGTATAAAAAAGGTAGTGAGACAAAAGAATTTACAACAGATAATCTACCTGATTCAACCTGGCAGTTTGTAGAACAAAAAAAGAAGCTGCTTGAAAAGGGGAATGGTAAGGTACCTGCTATTAATGATTTTTCTTTGAGTGATATCAACAGCAATGATTCTACAGAAGCAATCCTGTCTCAGCCAGGAAAATATTATTTATTCTTTTTAAATACGTTGGATAAAAGAGCTTCATTTGGCTGGCTGAGGAGTTTTTCTGATGTTTTGAAAAAAGCGAAAGAGAACAATGAAAAAATG
This sequence comes from Ferruginibacter sp., assembly GCA_035486495.1. GTDB lineage: Bacteria > Bacteroidota > Bacteroidia > Chitinophagales > Chitinophagaceae > Ferruginibacter. The sequence goes on from DATHNB010000222.1 coordinate 8,230, forward strand.
TATGTTGTTACATCCGACGAAAAAGTTGACAGCTTTATTAATGTAAGGGAAAAGTTCAATGTGCCGGTGTATACTTGTGATATGACCGCGATTAAAACTGCAGCACGTTCAACACCAACTTTGTTTTTAATGAACGGTCCTGTTGTAGAAAACAAATGGGGTTCAGCTGATATTGATAAAGCTTCAAAGTAAGTCAAAAGTTACAAGTGAAAACCTTAAAGTGAAGCACAATGATAAAGCATAAAACAAGTCAACAATTAATTTGAAAGCACTTTATTCATTATTGGTATTGCTCGGTGTTGTAATCCTTGTCTTTATTATGTTTCAGGGTTTTGGTGATCCTGCGCGTTTAATTGTAGGACAAACAGGCGATAAAAAAACAATGGACAATATCCGAAAAGATCTGTACCTCGATCAACCAAAATGGAAACAGTTTATTTTGTATGTAAATGATGTTTCGCCCATTTGTATTCACACTAAAAATGATATTGCTAAAAAAGATCTGCACGGATTATTTATTGGAGGCAATACAAAGGTCGGATTGAAAATTCCGTACTTAGGTAAGAGTTATCAAACTAAAAAAAATGTAGGTGCTGTTTTAATGGAAGCATTGCCGGGTACGTTATTGTTAGCCATTGCAGCTATGTTGTTTGCGACAATAATAGGTATTTTGCTGGGTGTTTTAGCGGCAGTGAAAAAAGGAACCTGGTTGGATAGTTCTGCGGTGTTCGCGAGTATTGCAGGGATATCAGCACCGTCTTTTTTCATGGCGATCGTTATCGCTTTTTTATTTGGTGTAGTACTGCATCCTTTTACAGGATTGAATTTAACAGGTAGCTGGTTTGATATTGATGAAGTGACCGGTGAAAAATATTTAACCTTAAAGAATTTAATTCTGCCAGCCTTTACATTAGGGATTCGACCATTAGCTATTATAACACAACTGACGCGAAGTAGTATGTTAGATGTTTTAAATCAGGATTATATTCGCACAGCTTATGCAAAAGGGTTATCCAAAAACGCAGTCATAT
>DATHNB010000223.1:0-10702 GCA_035486495.1 Ferruginibacter sp.
TGCTAGTGCGTTGATATGGGATGTGAGTGAGTATGATTAATTAAAAATCGTTATTTTAGCGTGTCAAAAGTTTAATACAAAATAAAATAAAAATGAAAAAAATAGAATTCGTTTTCGTCGCCTTTATATTATTAATAATAATTTCCTCATGTAAGAAGACTTCATCACCTTCAATTATAGGTACATGGGGATTACAATCGTATAAAAGGGCTACAATTGACTCTAATTTTTTCCCTGCTCTAATTTTTAATAGTGATTCAACTTTTACAGATCTTAACCAATATGTATTTCAATTTAATAATGATAATTCATTCTCTTTTACTGATTCATTAATCACTCCTCCAATTCACCAAATAGGAATATATAATTTGCTTTCTGGTGGAAATATTTCTGTAACAGAATCGGGGCAATCGGAGGCAGATACGATAGGTAGTTATATACTTTCAGGTAATACACTTCAGATTACAGTTGTTGGAAGTACTGCTGGAACAGGGCCAACAACTCGAGGTTCTTCTTTTAGAGAAATTGATACATATGATCGTAAATAAAAGATAATTGCTTTAATATATAATCCAGTTTTATATAATTATAAAACTGGATTATGTTTCTCTGTCATCCATTTATTTCTTCCCCAACCTTGTATCACGTGTTTTTCTGAGTGATAAGAAGAACGAACTAATGGTCCACTTTCTACATAATCAAATCCAATGTTGTAGCCGATTTCTCTCAATTCCTTAAATTCATCAGGATGTACAAAGCGTTGCACTTGCAAATGTTTTTTGCTTGGTTGTAAATATTGCCCGATTGTAATTACATCAACATTGCTATCTCTTAAATTTTGCATTGTTTCAATTACTTCTTCTTTAGTTTCACCTAGACCTAACATGATGCCGCTTTTTGTGCGCATACCACCTTGCTTTAAAATGCGTAAGGTTTCCATGCTGCGCCAGTATTTTGCTTGTATGCGCACTTGTTTAGTTAATCTTTCTACCGTTTCAATATTATGACTTACCACTTCTGGAGCAGCATCTATAATGCGTTGTATATTTTCAGCTTCTGCTTTAAAATCAGGTATTAAAGTTTCTAATGTAGTTGTGGGATTTAAAGCTTTGATCGCTTTGATAGTGTTATACCAAATAATAGAACCGCCATCTTTTATTTCATCTCTATCCACAGAAGTAACAACAGCGTGTTTTACTTTCATCAAGTTAATTGCTTCGGCTACTCTTTGTGGTTCATCCCAATCTACAGGCTCAGGTCTACCTGTAGCAACAGCACAAAAGCCGCAACTACGTGTACAGATATTACCTAGGATCATAAATGTTGCAGTACCCTCTCCCCAACATTCGCCCATATTCGGACAATTACCACTTTCACAAATAGTATGTAGTTTATGCGTATCTACTAAATTTCTTACGTGTTTATATTCTTCACCGATAGGTAACTTAACTCTGAGCCAGTTTGGTTTTTTTGGCTTTTGTTCTACCACTCCGTCTATTATAGGTAACTCTATCATCTATTTCTATTTTAATATTCTTGTTCGATTTTACATCAACTATTTTTTTCGTCGCCATCCAAATATTATGGTTGCATACACACTCATGAAAGATTGTTCAGGGGTTACACCGTAAAGAATAGGAATGGCTTTAGTATAATACTCTGCTGATAACCCTATTTCGATAGCTGCTACAGTTTTTGTATAATGTCCATAATCAAATCTTACAGCAGCCTTTCCATATACGCCTGGTACTATGCTTAGATCATCCCAACCTTGACTAATTGATGGGCCGCCAATTGGGAATGATATAGTAGAATCGGTAAAAAATTGATTGAATTGCACATACTTAAATGCAGTACCACTATTCGAATCATTAGGATTTACATAATATTCTACTTCATACTCATATGGCCTTAATATTGCAAGACTAAGACCTCCTCCAATATTACAAGTTATATTTACTCCATTTTTATTGGCTTTATTGGCTAATAAAAATTGCTCCTGAACACCCAGTTTTGTGTAATAAACAAAATTTTCTTTACCAAATATAAGTGGTGATGAAGAAGGATCAGGGGAATCAGCTGTACTTTGCTTTACTTCTCTGGCACTTTTACGTTCTCCAATTTCTAATTGATATAGCAATGATCTTTTTACTGATTTGGCCCTACCTATATCCATAAAAATACCGTAGCCATCAGACGTAAGTTTGGCGCCAAAATCCGTTTGCTTGCGGTAATTGATAATGCCTTCTTCTTCCTGATTTATTAGAGAATCAGTTTTTTCTTTTTTCTTTTCTCTTCTTTCCTGAGATCTTCTTTGAGATGAACTCATGTTAGATTCTTGCGCAAAACAAGGCAATGCAGCGATCACCAAAAAGAACAAAAATATTTTACGCATAGTACCTGTTTACTTCAGTAAATTTATGCAAAAATACTACAATGACAGCAACGATTCTTTACGAGGGCAACTTACGTTGTAAGGCTCAGCATTTGCAAAGTGGAACATCTATTGAAACCGACGCCCCAACGGATAATAAAGGAAAAGGAGAACGTTTTTCACCCACAGATCTTGTCTGTACGGCATTAGCTACTTGTATTCTTACAACAATGGCTATTAAAACAGCTACTATGGGTATTGAACTTAAGGGTACAATTATTAATGTAAAAAAGCATATGTTAAATGAACCAATAAGGATGATAGGTGCAATTGATTTGGAAGTAAATTTCCCAAATTCGCTAATTCTGGAAGAAAAGGATCAGGTTATTTTAAAAAGAGTTGGTGATAACTGCCCGGTTACTAAAAGTCTGCATCCTGATGTTAAATTGAACATCCAATATAACTTTGCTAAGTAGCCATTAATTTATTGCCTACCGCACAATCCAGACAACGCTTTTGATTACAGTAATTATTCTTTAACTGAATAAGTGCCTGTGAATCCAAAGCGTTGTTATTGTCAATATTCAATGAGGTAAATCCTTTAGTGATCTCATTCTTTTCTGCAGCAATTTCTTCCATCCATTGTAATGCTTTGTCTTTGTATTGTTGTTCTTTATGGTATTGTCCGTATGCAAAAAGAACAGGAACAATTGTATTGATCAAAATATTGTTAATCATTTGCATACCTAGATTTTTCTCTTTAAAAGCGGATGTTTCACTAAGTGTATAATGATAATGCCAGTAATCATTAGCCGTTATATTTAGTAACGACTTTATTTCTTTTAAAGAATTGCTTTCCCTTATTTGTCCGAATAAATGATTACTATTATGGATCAACATTGCCAGTTGCGCTAACCGTATTGTTGGGAAATTGGATGGTCGCATCCGTAAAAAATGAATTGGTAATTGTATTGGCGTAAGTTGATATTTGTTTTTGTAGAACAGGTATTCGTTCTGCAGCATTTTTGGGTAAGCTTCTGTGAAATTATTTTCCAATAAGCCCGCCTGTCCGAGCAACAATGCTTCAGTTTGATGAATTTGATTTTTATGTTTAGCTAAAATATTAATGGAGATTGATCTGGCTATTTTTTCGAAAGCATCACTATTTACTTTTATCCCAAAGTTTCTTGCTAACAGCCACCAGAAGGCCTCTTCCCAATGAGTGTTGTTAATTTGGATGTACTCAAAAATTCGCTTGGCTTTATCTTGTAAGCGCTCTGCCAACAATCTGTCTTTCCAGGAATTCCAGATAATAGGTTCAATCTGGTGTATATTATTTTGACAAGCAATGAATTTATTTGTACTCATCAGCTCATTATATTTTTTCAATAATAGCTTGGATACTTTGCTCTGTAATTCAAGTGTAGGAAAAGCTAATTTCAAATCAATATCATCTTGCCAAACCACATGCAAAATTACATTGTTGTAATTTTTATCATCGCTATGTTTATGGCTTTTCCAGTCGGATGAAAGCAAGTGTAGTTCAATACTTCCGGCCCAAATAGTATTTCCGATTTTTATTTTAGCATTTAAGAAATCAGGTCCCTGATTAGTATTTAAAACTCCCGGATGTATAATTTGCAATGGTTCATTATCAACAGTAACAAGTTCATTAAAATTGAAATGCCTGAATTGCCAAATGTATTGGAATAGTTTTTCGTTCATAGGAGGATTTTAATAAGTCAAAAGTAAAAAGTTAAAAGCAAAAAGTGAACAAAATTTATTCAATTTTACTTTTATAAGATTGTTAGACTTTTGGGTTTTAACTTTTAACTTTTTATTTTTTATTTTGCAACGCATCAAGCGCTCTAACAACTCTGCTAACAGGCAATCCCATTACATTATAAAAATCTCCTGTAACAGACTTTATTCCCACTACGCCTATCCACTCTTGAATAGCATAAGCACCGGCCTTATCATAAGGTTTGTATTTATCTATATAGAATTCAATTTGCGCTTTCGTTAGTTCATGAAAAATAACAGTGGTTTTATCCGCAAAAGCAATTTCTTTATTTCCATCTAAGATTACCACACCTGTAATAACAAAATGTTCCTTCCCCGAAAGTCGCGTTAAAATATCGATCGCATCTGCTCTGTCTTTGGGCTTACCAATCACTTCATTACCAAGTACTACAATTGTATCAGCAGCTAGTATCGGAACAGCAATACTATTAGATTGTTTTACTGCCAATGCTTTATTTCTCGCAATATGTATCGCTATTTTATCAACCGGTAAATTTGAAGGGTAGCTTTCATCCGTTTCTTTTACAATAATGTCAAATGAAATTTCCGCCCATTCTAATAATTGTTTTCTGCGAGGAGATTGTGAAGCGAGGATGATCTTGTTCATTTGTTTTTATTTGAGCCAAACATTTGTATTTCAATTAAGCTTTGGTGGCGTCGCACATTTCAGCGGCAGCTAAGTATTAAACTTAAAAAATAATATAGATAATATTCCTGCGAGCATGATAAATTTTATCACGGTACTTAAACGATGGTATTCCCCAGCATTTTGCGCCAGGTATAAATTTCGTATCACCCATAACAACGGCAATATGATCAATAAAAAACAATATACAGCACTCATCCACCAGCCAAATTGCAATACATAAAATTGTATAATTGTTAAGGCACTGATCAATACAATTATCCATACACCTACAAATACTTTTGAAGCCGGGATTCCCCATGCGATGGGCATTGTATTGCATTTGTATTTTGCATCTCCTTCAATATCTTCCATATCTTTTACAACTTCTCTGATTAGAGATATAATAAAAGCAAAGCCTCCATATAAAACTGCTAATTTATAAATATGGTTGAATGACAATTTAATATCACTAGTAAGTGCCGGTGTTCTTATGATGGTAGTATTGGTTGCAAAGTAGAGTACAAGTATTGTCCAGGCTGTTAATGCGGAGATAATGATGTTCCCGGATAATAATTTTTTCTTAAAAGTGGTTGAATAAAACCATAACAATAAAGTACTGATAATATTTGCGATAAGAATTATTTGCGTCGTTTTTACACCAACATAAAAACTAATACCAACACCAATTGTAGTAATGATCAAATGCAATAAAATAGCACCACGACGATTAATGTTTTTTTCAATAATCATTTTCGCCGGCTTATTAACCCTATCGATATTTATATCAAAATAATCATTGATGATGTAGCCTCCCGCAGCAATAAATATGGAAGCAGCAATAATGAAAGGAAATAGCTGTGGTGTTAATTTATGCGGAAGTAAGTAATAAGTGGGAGGAAGTGATGGAACAATAATGCAATAGTAAAAAAGGCATTCAGTAAGTGCAATAAAAAAAAGATTGGGCCAACGAATTAAACGAAAAAAGGCAATTAATGATTTCATGCTATGATTTCTGCACCGAATTTACGTCTAGAATATTTAAGATTGGATATGTAATATTGAAAAACTAGTTACCTTAAAAATATTAATTATTCAATAGTAAATATTCGATAATTACCAGTTACCATTGAGTTTTAATACTTTCTCAATAACATCGCGTCCGCAGCCTTTGCCGCCTTCAATAGGAGATATGTATTTCGAAACATGTTTGATTTCAATAGCTGCATCAGCAGGACAACAAGGCAAACCTACCAATTGCATACATTCAAGATCGGGAATATCATCACCCATATATAATATTTCATCCCACTTTAATTTGTGTTGATGTATATAAGCTTCGAGTGTTTCTTTTTTGTTAGATATACCGAGGTAAACTTCTTCTATACCTAATCTTACTAATCTGTCTTTTACGGCCTGGGAAACGCCGCCTGAAATAATTACAACACGATATCCTTTTTTTACAGCTAGCTGTAACGCATAACCGTCTTTGCTATTCATGTTGCGCGCCATTTCTCCTCCGCCTAATATCAATAAAATATCACTGGCCAAAACGCCATCGACATCAAAGACAAAAGTTTTTACAGATTTGAAGAGTGCAAGGATATTCATGTAGTATAATTATGAATGTACGATGTATGACGTTGGATGTACGATGTGAAAGAAGTATGCTGACTATGAAAAAGATATCGTACATCTAACATCGTACATTAAAATACTATTTCTGGTTATCTCTCCACTCATACACCCAAGTGCTTTGGATCATTTCAAGATGCCCTTCATTACTTTGTTCAGGAGTTCCTGAGAAATTAGGAATTTCCAGTACCCATTTATGAAGATCTGTAAAACGAATACGATAGATCTTTCCTTCATTAAAATCATCACCAAAACGTTCATATAGCTTCATGGCTATATCTTCATAATCGTTCCAATATATGGGTGGTTCAAAGTGACTCATAAATGTGATAATTAGCTAATTGCTTATTCTCCTAAAAATTGTGTTTGGTCAGGTAGTGTAACAATAATATCGCCGCTACTGCCATGTTGTAATACACATTGACAACCAAGTCTTGAAATTAATCTTGGATTAATTGCTCTGTCAATAAAATCTTCTTCTTTATCGGTTAGCTCTTCTATATAATTTTCACCTTTCTCTACATACAAATGGCAGGTGCTACAAGCACAAACGCCACCGCAATTATGATGAAGATCGATATTATTTTTAAGCGCCACCTCCAATATAGATTGCTCCGGCTCCTGGTTAGTAATTGTAACCGGTTCTAATCCCTTCTGTTCAAATTTAAACGTAATGTTATACATACTTATACAAAGTTCGAGTTGCAAACCTACTTTACAATTACCAATTACGGAAATCTAAAACGATATGTATTATGACAAATCGTACTAACGGTTGGAACGAATACTTTCTGTTATCAACTGGTATAAATTTTTCAGCTTTGGATAATTTGCTAAAAGTGCCAGGTGCTTGTCGATGGTAGAAGTATCGCTTCTTATAGCCGGGCCGGTTTGGATGTAAGTAGGAGAGTAGGTGTTAAGCCTGAAAATGGTTTCATTAATAATGGGTAGCAATAACCTAAAATCAATATTTTCATTTTTACAAAATGTCTCAGTTAATGAAAATAAATGATTGGTAAAATTGTTGGCTATTGTAGCCGCAACGTGCAGCTTTAATCTCTTATCATCATCAGCTTGGCTAACAATTGGTGAGATCGTCAATGCGAAATCCTGAATTGATTTTATTGATTGTGCAGAATTTCCATCTACCAATAATGGAATATTAATTCCGTGTGGCATTTCTTTTCGCAAACTTTGCAAAGGGTATAGTACCCCGTAATTTGTAGAAATATTGCGCAATATGTTTTTTGAAACTGAGGCGGCAGTGTGTACAACCAATTTATCTCCTACATTAAATTCTGTACTTAATCTGATTAAGGAATCATCATTGATCGCTACAATATATATATCACCTGCTGCGTTAATGGCGGCATAATTATCAGTAAAATCACAATTTAATTCAGTCGCCAGCGTTTTAGCATTGGGTAATTGCTTGCTGATAACCTGCAATACATTATGACCGCTTTGTTTTATTAATCGGGAAAAAATTGTAGCTACATTACCCGAACCTATCATTACAACTTTCATAAATGTTACCTTTGCTAAATATGAAATTAAAGCAAAGTTTAGCAATTGCTTACATCAGAACAAAATTTAAAATATTAGCAACCATGTCTAAACGAAAAGCGGCGGAAGAAGCATTCACATTATTTTGTACACCGTTAATTAAGCCGATAACAGAAATTCCACAGCTTTTTAAAGAGGCGGAATCGCTTCAGTTTGAATCAAATGGATTAAAAGTTCAGGGGTACAGGTGGAATCATCCGCAACAAAAAAAGGTAATGGTATTGCACGGCTTTTCTTCAGCAGCCTGCAAATTTGAACGCTATATAGCTTCTCTTATTGATAAAGGATATGAAGTACTGGCTTTCGATGCACCTGCACATGGCAATAGTGAAGGCAAAACGGTTAACGTTGTGCAATACAGTGATATGATCAAAAAAGCAATGGGTTTATATGGGCCGATCGATAGTTTTATTGCTCATTCTTTCGGAGGATTAGCTATTAGCTTAACGCTGGAAGTATTACCTCATGATGAACATACTAAAGTAGTTTTTATTGCGCCAGCCACGGAAACAACCTCTGCTGTTAAAACAGCGTTTGAAATTTTACAATTACATAATTCCAAAGTAAAAGAGATATTTAATAATATTATTTATGAGTTGGGAGGTAAACCCACGGAATGGTATTCTATAAAAAGAGCGATGAAAAATATCAAAGCAAAAATTTTATGGATACATGATGAAGAAGATGATGTTACCCCAATAGCCGATGTATTAAAAGTAAAGGAAGATAATTACCCTAATATCGAATTTATTTTCACAAAAGGGCTCGGACATAGAAAAATTTACAGGGATAATGCGGTGAGAAATGCCGTTGTTAATTTCTTGTAATACCTACTTTTCTTTTCCATCGACAGAATGAAAAATTTTGTTTTTTCAATTTTAAAGTAATATTGCAGTACCGTTGCATCTTGTATTTTGCTTGTCTGTAGTCGTTTAAATTGCTCTGTAATATAATACAGTATTGATTATAAGCTGATTCCGGTTGAAGTAAATGAGTGGAATGGATCTTTATAATAAGCAGTCAAGATTTTAATTTGCGCTGATAAAAATCAATAAATGGCAAAGAATTTATTAATAGTTGAGTCCCCTGCAAAAGCAAAAACCATAGAGAAAATTCTTGGTCCTGACTTTGAGGTAAAAAGTTGCTATGGACATATCCGTGATTTGGAGAAGAATGATATGGGGATAGATATGAATAATAATTTCCAACCTAAATATATTGTACCTGCAGATAAAGAACGGGTAGTAAAAGAACTAAAAAGTATTGCAAAAAAATCTACAGAGGTTTGGTTAGCATCCGATGAGGATCGTGAAGGAGAAAGTATCAGTTGGCATTTGGCTGAAGTGTTAGGTTTAGATCCTAAGACGACTAAAAGAATTGTTTTCCATGAAATTACTAAACCTGCTATCGAAAAGGCAGTAAAGAATCCACGTATTATTAATATGGATCTGGTAAATGCACAACAGGCTAGAAGAGTTTTGGACAGAATTGTGGGTTTTGAATTGAGTCCTGTTTTGTGGCGGAAGATCGGTATGAAAGGTGGACTGAGCGCAGGACGTGTACAAAGCGTTGCAGTAAAATTAATTGTAGAAAAAGAAAGAGAAATCAATCATTTTACAGCTGTAGGAAGTTTTAAAGTAGAGGCCTCCTTAGCTGCAACAGATCTTAACAACAGATCGGTTGCATTTAAAGCAGAAGGACATAAATATAGTAAGACAGAAGATGCCGAGAAGTTTTTACAAGGCTGCATCGGTGCAAAATATACGGTTAAAGATATTCAGGTAAAGCCTGGTAAACGTACACCTGCTGCACCTTTTACCACATCAACATTACAACAGGAAGCGAGCCGTAAATTAGGATATGGCGTAAGCAAAACAATGTTGTTAGCACAAAAGTTGTACGAAAGTGGTAAAATAACCTACATGCGTACTGATAGCGTAAACCTTGGCGAAACGGCCATGGACGGCATCAAAGCAGAAATAGGAAAAAGCTACGGTGATAAGTATTTACAAATACGCAAGTACAAAAATAAAAACGATAGTGCACAGGAAGCGCATGAAGCCATTCGTCCAACGTACATGGAAAATCATACAGTAAGCGATCCTGAATTGGCTCGTTTATATGAATTGATCTGGAAACGTACGATAGCGAGTCAGATGAGTGATGCGGAATTAGAAAAGACAACTGCGAAAATCAATATCAGCACTAACAATGAAGAATTATCTGCAAGTGGAGAAGTAATTAAATTCGATGGGTTCCTGAAAGTATACATGGAAGGAACAGATGACGAGGAGAATGAAAATGAGAATGAAGGAGATAGCCGTTTGCCAAATTTAACAGTTGGGCAATCATTGGACTTCAAACAAATGACTGCAACAGAAAGGTTTACCAAACACTCTGCAAGATACACGGAAGCCTCGTTGGTAAAGAAGATGGAAGAATTGGGTATTGGTAGACCAAGTACTTATGCGCCAACGATCTCTACTATCATTAAAAGAACTTACGTAGAGAAAAAAGACAAAGAAGGTGTAAAAAGAAGTTTTCGCATACTGAAATTAAAAGATGATACGATCCAGAAAATAACGGAACAGGAAAATACTGGTGCAGAAAAATCAAAATTATTTCCATCAGATCTAGGATTGGTTGTTACGGATTTCTTAAGTCAGCATTTTACTAAAGTGATGGATTATTCTTTCACG
>DATHNB010000224.1:0-6142 GCA_035486495.1 Ferruginibacter sp.
CCCATGAAAACTGAACCAAATTTTCGTATAGCTTATCGGCATTATATGCTTCGAATTCTTTTATGGAAAACAATACCTGGCTTGCACAACGCAGATTCATATTTAGTTTGATACAATCTTCCATCGTACCTTTTAACTCCACCCCTGTTTTAAAAACACGGACTGGTGTAAATCCTAATTCAATAATTTCTTGCTGTAAAAAAGGGGATAAACGGTTACTACAGGTAACTATAATTCTACTGGTTGTTTGGAAAAGTCGCATAATTAAATGCAAACATACTTAATAAAGCAGGGCAATATGCAATCGTTATAAGATGAGCTTTTAATTAATTTTCTTTTACAATTTTACTAAGTTCAACTATATCCATAAAATTTGTAAGAGATGGTGTTACACTATTCTGAGACATTTTTTCTCTCCATTCTTTAAATTTTGATTGCCAAAAACTTTTATCGGAATTTGTTGCATCAGATACAATTACACTTTTATCATCAGCAATATATGCAGTAAGAGCAGACATTTTTGATGATACTTTTACTGGATCACCATTAGGCCCCGCAACTGTAATATACTTTGCAGAATTATTATTAATGCTTACTGTCGATGGTTTTGCACATTTTTTACATGAACATTCTTTATAACTGTAAAAAGAAATTAATGTAAACACAATGCATATAATTAATGATGCAAACAATACAGAAAGACTGACATGTGGCGTTTCTTTGTGTGACATATTTAATTTATTTTAGGTTAGTAAGTAGCTTGTAAAAAGTTAATTAATTTTTCTGTTGCTTTTTTACGGTGACTATATTTATTTTTTTCATCAATATTCATCTCCGCAAAAGTTTTTTCACTTCCATTAGGAATAAATACGGGGTCATAACCAAATCCTTTTTCACCTCTTTGTTCTTTAATAATTATTCCTTCGCAAATCCCTTCAAACTGATATTCCTTTCCTTCTCTTATCAATGATATTACTGTACGAAATCTAGCCTTCCGGTTATTTTCATTTAACAAAAATGATAAAAGTTTTTGAATATTATGACTATCAGACCTGTTTTCTCCGGCATATCGCGCACTTTTAACACCAGGTTCACGATTCAATGTTTCAACTTCTAATCCGGTATCTTCACTAAAACAATCTTTTCCTGTAAGCGAATAAATTATTTTTGATTTTTCTGTTGCATTTTCTTCTAAAGTATCGTGTGGCTCCGGTATATCAATGGTGATGCCCGCTTCTTTTAATGTTATCACATCAAAAATATTACCCAACACTTTTCGTATCTCATCAACCTTATGTTGATTGTTAGTAGCAAAGATCAGCGTATCCATTATCAGATATTTTATTAAACAGTTAACTTTTATTGAATAGAGAAAAGCTGTTTGAGACACAACCAGAGCTTCGTCTTTTCAGCTTTATCATTTTGCAAAACTGTCAATAATGGTGCACTCAAATACACCTGGTTATTATACGCCTGCATTTGGTAGGTAGGAAACTGCAGTGGCAAAGATATTCTTGATGTTTCAACACCAAATAAAATTATTTTTTCGGATTTGAGTGTTGCAGTAAGGTTTGTGTAGGAAATGTCTTTATTTTTTTCAATATTTAAAATAGCAACATCCTGCATAGTTAGTTTACACGCTGTTAATATTCCCATTAAAAAATTGAGTTGTTCATCCGGTAAATAAAGCGTTTCGCTATCTGAAACCAAGATCAATATCTTTTGTTGATTATTCCCTAAAATATTGAAAGAGACAGCAGTAGAAAGCATTTGAGACTTTTTATCTTCCTTAACATTTGATAACACCAATGATTTTTTATAGAGATCCTGAATAACACTTGCAGGAAGTTGAATATTATCTAAACTCATAAAACTGTACTTTAATGTAGTTTTTTTTTGTTACTTTGTAGTAAAATTAAGGATTATGATCGCAGCAGCTGATTTTAAAATAACAAAGGTAAAACAGAGCAAGCTAAAGGACTTGAGCATTGAAAATCTTCCCTTCGGAAAATATTTCACCGATCACATGTTGGAGGTCGATTATATTAATGGAGAATGGCAAACAGGTGAAATTAAACCATACCAACCGCTGTCTTTGGATCCATCTTTGTCTGTATTGCATTATGGTCAATCAATTTTTGAAGGTATTAAAGCTTATAATGATGTTGATGGTAAACACATCAATATATTCAGGCCATACGAAAATTTCAAACGCTTTAATATTTCTGCTGAAAGAATGATGATGCCGCAAGTACCCGAAGAAATATTTATCGGAGGGATGCGCGAATTAATAGATATTGATAGAAACTGGATCCCCAAAAAAGCGGATCATTCTCTATACATACGTCCGTTTATGTTTAATGCGGATCAATTGATTGGAGTAAAACCGGGCGAACATTTTAAATTTCTGATCTTATTAAGCCCTACGGGTCCTTACTATGCTCACCCAATGCGCATTGCCGTTGAAGAAAAATATGTACGAGCAGCAAAAGGCGGACTAGGCTTTGCAAAAACAGCAGCTAACTATGCAGCTTCCTTATATGCAGCATCTGAAGCACAAAAAATCGGATACGATCAGGTATTATGGACAGATGAAGTTGAACATAAATATGTACAGGAATGCGGAACTATGAATGTATTTTTCATTATTGGAAATACCGCTATCACTCCCGGACTAGAAGATGGAACTATTTTAAATGGTGTTACTAGAAATAGTCTTTTAGTTTTATTAAAAGAAATGGGCTTTAAAGTTGAAGAAAGACCTCTAAACATTGATGAGATAATGGAAGCACATAAAGCGGGTCAATTACGCGAAACTTTTGGCGCAGGAACGGCTGCTACTATATCTTTAATTAAAGAATTAAAGTATAAAGATTATGCAATGAAATTTGATATAGCCAGTTGGAAAACAGCTCCCGAATTAAAACGCAGATTAGAAGCGATACATATTGGGGCTGAACCAGATACACATGGTTGGTTGAATCAAATCTAAATTTTAAAGTTCCAAATAATAAATCCCAAAACAAGGTCATCCTGTTTTGGGATTTGTATTTAACGTTGACAATAGAATTTGTTTTTGAGAATTTGAACTTATTTCTATGTTTTTTAATATTTCCCTACTTTTTATTTTGGAATTTAATAAAGTACAGTTACCTTTGCCGTCCTAAAAATAAGGGTCAATAATGCCTACAATACAACAATTAGTAAGAAAAGGAAGAGAAATCATCAAAGCAAAGAGTAAATCAAGAGCTTTAGATGCGTGTCCGCAACGTCGTGGCGTATGTACGAGAGTATATACTACTACACCAAAGAAACCAAACTCAGCGTTACGTAAAGTAGCGAAAGTTCGTTTGACTAATAAAATTGAGGTTATTGCCTACATTCCGGGTGAAGGACACAATTTACAAGAGCACTCGATCGTATTGATCCGTGGTGGAAGGGTAAAAGATCTACCAGGTGTACGTTACCATATAGTACGTGGTAGTTTAGATACTGCTGGTGTTAAGGACCGTAAACAAAGCCGTAGCAAATACGGAACTAAGAAAGAAAAAGCAAAAAAATAGTATAAACCTAGTTGGATGGTCTCCGTCTGACAAAAAATAAAAATAACCATGCGTAAAGCGCAAGCCAAAAAATTACCGTTAGCACCAGACCCAAAGTTTAACGACAAATTAGTTACTCGTTTTGTAAATAATTTAATGTGGGCAGGTAAAAAAAGTGGTGCTTACATCATTTTTTATGATGCTGTTGATAAAGTATCTAAAATAACCGGCGAAAACGGTTATGAAGTTTGGAAAAAAGCTTTAGCTAACATTACTCCAGGTGTTGAAGTACGTAGTCGTCGTATTGGTGGTGCTACTTTCCAGATTCCTGCTGAAGTACGTGCTGATAGAAAAACTTCTTTGAGTATCAAATGGATGGTTAAGTATAGCCGCGACAGAAACGGACGTAGTATGGCTGATAAATTAGCAAATGAAATTGTAGCAGCAAGTAAAGGTGAAGGTGCCGCTTTCAAAAAGAAAGAAGATACACATCGTATGGCTGAAGCTAATAAGGCTTTTGCTCACTTTAGAATATAATTTAATGTAATTAATTTATTAAAAGCTGCTCTTATTGAGCAGCTTTTTTTTAATCTACTTCTTTATAAATTGAATTGGTATGTTGTTTGTTAAGATACATGATAATTAAAGGATCTTAAGTCGCACCAGAGTAGATTTTCCGTTTTACCTGCTGTATAAATTGTTAAAAAATACGCATATAATAAGAAATTTTTACGTAAATTGCGGCCTGAAATACCCGAACAACCCAATCCGCTATACCCTTCGTAATTCTTTTTTAACCGATTTTGCTTGTAAATTTTAATTTACATTAATATTTAATTTAATATACGTTCTGATGAAAAAATATTACATTTTTTTAATCTTATTGTCATTCATATGCGGTAAGATTTTTGCTCAAACAGCCTGTCCTGTTGATGTTAGGGCTCTAGTTGTTACGGCACCCACTTGTGGATTATCAAATGGATCATTTGATGTACAAGTAGGATTTCATGGTAGTGCGACTCTTGCGCAAGTAAGTCTTAATGGTTTTGCTACTTTTCAGGACGATGGGCCTCTTCCGGGTACAGGTGTAGTACACTTTACAAATGAACCAGCGGGTTTATATACAATTTCTATAAGAAACTCTGCAACATTAGTCATCTGTCAGACTTTTACTTTTGTGTTTACTGCATCACAGTATGATACTACGGCTGCAATGACAGCCAACCCTGCTAGCGGCTGTTTTAATGCAGATGGATCTATAGTATTATCTGGACTTACAAGCAGCGCAACCGATTCGGTAAGTTGGTTATCTAATTTAACACCATCGTTTGTAACAGTGGCTTCTTTAGCTACATCTAATACGATCAGCAATTTAATACCTGGTAACTATTATGTTATACTAAAAGCTGCAGGTAGCAATTACTGTTACAGCACGCATAAAATAAACGTAGGTAATAGTGGTTCAGCATGTGCGGCACCAACATTTTGTGGAAATGCTTCAGATCCTAATAACTTATTCCCTGATGGTACATTTGGAAGCGGTGGTAATCCTGATGGAACCAATGCTCAAATAAATGGGCCGCCCTTAGCTGCCGGCATCACAGAATACCCTTATCAACCTTTAGGCTATAGAGGTCCTGAAGATGGTTTTTATTCAATTGTAAATAACACATATTTAGGTTCTGATTTCTTAGGAAACGATCCCACAGGGGCCAATGGAAATAATACTCCTTTTAATGGTAGCTGGTATAATGGCTATGATCATGACCATGTTGGGCCGCCAAATGATGGAGAAAATGGTTACATGTTGGTTGTAAATGCCAGTTATTCTCCTGATGTTGTAATACAACAAACGGTAAACAATTTATGTACCGAGAAAATATATCAGTTTAGTGCGTGGATAAGAGATCTGGATCTAACTCCTGGTCAAATTCCTGCTAAAGTAGAATTTATAGTAAACGGTGTTGGCCTATATACAACTCCTGTTATTCCTACCGGTCCTGCAGGCCAAGCATGGCAACAAGTAGGGTTTACTTTCCAAACCAATAGTTCTACAGCTGTAATAAGTATTAGGAATGATACTACAGGAGGTTTAGGTAACGACTGGGCAATGGATGACATCTATATAGGCGATTGTCAACCATCAATAACATTAAGTCCAGCAACACTTGTCTGTGGATCTATCAATGATTCTGCTTCTGCTACTGTGAATGATGTTAGTGATATTTATGATACCTACCAATGGCAGGTTAATAAAAATGATGGATTCGGATATGTTGCGGCAAGTGCTATTATCACAGTTCCCGGATTTAATACATCTCCCACTCACACTTATACGACTAATGTAGCTTTGCCAACACCAATAGCACCAGCCAATGCAGGTTGGACTTATAGATTAGTACTGGGTACTACTGCTGCAGATATATCGTCTCCTACCTGCTATTTTACGGATACAAGTGTATTAGTATTAACGAATACATGTAGTGTAATATTACCAATCAAATTATTATCCATACAAGCACAACAACTAACTCAGACTAGCGGAGAAGTTACATGGACTGTTGCATCTCAAACTAACGTTACACAATACATAGTTGAAA
>DATHNB010000225.1:0-3171 GCA_035486495.1 Ferruginibacter sp.
CAATAACATCCAGTGATGAATTGAAAGATTATTTGAACCCATATACTGACAACGATTATATACGGAATAGTATTTATTCCTTTGTAGAAGCTAATCCTGATAAGAAGTTCATACTTTAAATAACCTCGTCCAATTATTCAATTTTTTGTTTCATTTCACACCACTATTTTCGCAGTCGATATTAAAATAATAAAGAAGAATCATGTCATTTGTACAGTCAATAGCACAAAAATTAAATATCAAACAGCAACAGGTACAAGCTGTAATAGAATTATTAGAAGAAGGTGCAACCATACCTTTTATAGCTCGGTATCGTAAAGATAAAACAGGTGCATTGGATGAAGTTCAGATCCAACAGATCCAGGAACAGGCAAAATTTTATACTGAGTTCCATGAAAGAAAATTCTTTATAGAGAAGACGATCATCGATCAGGAAAAAATGACGGATACTTTACAGGAAAAATTAGACAAAGCAACAACATTGGCTGAGTTGGAAGATATTTATCTACCCTTCAAACCAAAAAGAAAAACAAAAGCGCAAACAGCAAGAGAAAATGGTTTAGAGCCTTTATCTGTTTCATTACTGGAACAAAAAGATATTGATCTGGTTGCTGAAGCGTCGAAATATATTACAGATAAAGTATTGGATGCAGATGCAGCTTTACAAGGCGCCAGAGATATTATTGCAGAACAAATAAATGAAAATGCAGAAGTAAGAGCTAAGCTGCGTCATCTTTTTGAAACAACGGCAACATTGCAGAGTAAAGTAATTACAGATAAAGAAACAGAAGGTGTTAAGTATAAAGATTACTTCGATTTTTCTGAACCAATTTCTAAAATACCATCACATAGAATATTGGCTGTATTGCGTGGGTTTTTAGAAGGATACCTGCGTATTGCTATTTCTCCTGAAGAAGAGGTTGGATTGGAAACAATCGAAAGCTTTTACATAAACGGAATGAATAGTTGCAGTGATCAGATAAGAAAAGCGGTTAAAGATGCTTATAGAAGGTTATTGCAGCCAAGTCTTGAAACTGAATGCAGGAGTACATTAAAGAACAAAGCGGATGAAGAAGCGATCAATGTATTTGCAGAAAATTTGCGTCAGTTATTATTAAGCTCACCATTAGGAAGTAAAAGGATATTGGCAATTGATCCGGGATATCGATCAGGTTGTAAAGTTGTTTGTCTGGATGAAAAAGGTGAGTTGAAGAAAACGGATCTGATATTTCCACACGAAAATAACCGCGTACAGGCTGAAGAAATAAAGATCAAACATTTAGTAGAAGAATACGGCATACAGGTTTTTGCAATAGGTGATGGGACAGCTGGAAGAGAAACGGAACAATTCATTAAAAAGCTAAATTTAGGATTGCCTGTATTTTTAGTGAATGAAGATGGCGCCTCCATTTATTCCGCCTCTGAAATTGCAAGAGAAGAATTTCCTAACGAAGATATTACAGTTCGTGGCGCAGTAAGTATTGGACGTAGATTGATGGATCCTTTGGCCGAATTGGTAAAGCTTGATCCTAAAAGTATTGGCGTAGGGCAGTACCAGCATGATGTAAACCAGTTTCGTTTAAAAGAAAGATTAGACGCAACCGTGGTTAGCGCGGTAAATAATGTAGGTGTTAATTTGAACACGGCCAGCAAACATTTACTAAGTTATGTGAGTGGCATCGGCGGAACGTTGGCAGATAATATCATTAAGCACAGAAATGAAATAGGAAAATTTACCAGTCGTAAACAATTATTAAAAGTACCACGATTAGGTGGTAAGGCATTTGAACAATGCGCAGGATTTTTGCGTATTACCGAAGGTGAAGATCTGTTAGATGCAAGTGCAGTACATCCTGAAGCATATTCTGTTGTAGAAGCAATGGCAAAAAATCTGGGTGTAGAAATTAAAGCAATGATCGGCAAAGAAGAACTGCTAAAAAATATCGATGCAAAAAAATATGCAACAGAACAATTCGGAGAGCTTACTATCAGGGATATTATCAACGAATTAAAAAAACCAGGACTAGATCCGCGTAGCGAAGTACAACAATTTGAATTCGCTAATATTTACAGTATTGAAGATGCGAAGGTTGGAATGGATGTGCCGGGTGTTATAACGAATATCACCAGGTTCGGGGCTTTTGTTGATATTGGTGTAAAACAGGATGGATTGGTGCATGTATCGGAAATATCACACACTTATATCACTGATCCTAATGAAGTATTAAAATTAAATCAACAGGTAAAGGTGAAAATATTGGAAGTAGATATTGCAAGGAAACGTATAGCCTTATCTATTAAACAAACAGAAGAAGCACCTGCAAGAAATAATAATCAACAACGTCCTAAATTTAATGGACAGTCAACTCCAAATAAACCTGCTCAGAAAGCTATTGCTGAATTACCGATGAATGATGCATTAGCAGCGTTAAAGCAAAAATTCGGCAAGTAATTAGAAATAAGAATGGCGTTCTAATTAAATAGAACGCCATTCTTTATGCACAAGATTTTAGTTTCAGAATGATGAAACTATTTTTTGCCACCAAAGTTTTTAGAAATTCCGATATTAACCGTTTTACCAAAATTGAAATCGAAATTGCTTGATGCAGAACCACCGCTTGGTTTAGTTGAACCATAACTGATTCCACCGAAGCTGAAATTCAACCCAAAGTTATTTTTTAGATTAACGAAAGCAGCTGGGAAGAAACCAATTGAAGTTTGGCTAACTGTGGTAGTTGATGGAGATGTAGTTTGGCTACCAAATAAAGCTTGCAATTGTCCGTATACAGAAAAGATATCTGATAAAGATTTAGAATAACGAACGAATGGACCTACTTCAAATGAAGATTGTGTAAATGAAGTTCCATTATCATTCTTAACAGAACCAATAGCAGCAGTAATACCTGCAGTGAAATGGTCAGAGAACTGATAACCTACTGTTGGATCAAATGCCCAAGAAGTAGTTTTGTTAGTAGGAGTAACAGTTTTATCAGTAGAACTACTGATGTCAAGATCACCACCTACTAAAATAGAACCTTTCTGAGCTTTAACAGCTGTTGTCAATCCTGCAAATGCAAGAGCTAATACGAATACTTTTTTCATGTTTGTTTTGTTTTGTTTGAACCAAAGTTATAGGGAAAAGTTATTAAAAAAATAATATTGGTATATATT
>DATHNB010000226.1:0-22660 GCA_035486495.1 Ferruginibacter sp.
CAATAACAATGGCAATAATAGTTACAGCCAGTGAGCCTACTATATAAGAAAAGAAACCGAATTCATTTCTAAATGGTTTCCATTCTGTTGACGACAATAAATGCCAAAGAGAAGAATCATTTAATATTGGTGCCGATTTATAATATAACCCTGCACCAATTAATATCACCGTTAAAATAGCAAACAGGCTAAGTACAAAAAATAAATTTGCACTTAGCCTGTCTTTTATCAGCCTTAATTTATTACTCATTTAAGTTTGTTTAGCCCTGCATTAATTTTTGCCTGAGGAATGTTGATATAGCCTTGTTCTGCTACATATTTTTGTCCGTCAGTTAAAACCCATTTAATAAATTCTTTAACAGCTTCGGTTTTAGGAGCGCCTTTTGTTACAAAGTAAAGATCTCTTGCCGGAGGCGAAGGATATTTACCCGAAGCAATAGCGGCAACGATCTGATCTATTGAACCATAAAAATTTTCGTCCGGATCAATTTTACCATTATTGTTTAGATCAATTGGTAAAGGAACTACACCGTTAGTAGCTTGTTTTGTTTTGGAATCGTACACATAAACAATATTGTTGAATCCTATTCCTGCAGGATCTTTTTTTACTGCTTGTGCCAAGCCCGGATCGCCATAAACTGCTACACCTTGCAGATCATCTTGTTTTTTATTAAAATAATTTGCCCATGTTTCAGCAGCACCTGCCGCATCAGAGCGCGTGTACACATGAATAGGTGCATTGCTTTTTTCACCTACCTGTGCCCAGACTCTTGCATTGCCTGTGATAAAAATATCGTTCAATGCACTTTTCTTAATACCTCTTGTCAGCAAATCTTTAAGAAAAGGATTATTGGCACTAACAACAGGAACTACAGCATCTTTTGTTACTGCAAAAGGGTTAGCACCTTTTTTTGTTTCTTCTGAAGTCAGGTTGCGGGACACTAATCCGATATCTGTAATATTCGACAAAACATCCGTAATACCTTTACCTGCGCCTCCTGCAGAAATATCAATCTTTACATCAGGATGAATTTTTCTAAATTCTTCTGCCCATTTCACCGTCAGTGGATATAAAGCAAATGCACCTGAGATGCTGATTGTCCCGCTTAATTGATTCGGACGTGTAGGAGAAGGTTTGTATGAGCTGAATGTTACCCAACCCAAAGCAAGAAACCCTGCCATTAATATTGTCTTTTTCATAGTCATGTTTTTGATAAGAAAGGTATAAGGATTCAATCCTTATACCTATTTCTTAATGATAAATATGTTATGTTGTTATTTTCTTAGAAAGCAAGTTGTAACTGTGCTGTGAAAACATCGTTGTTTGATACAGCTGGTATGTTACCTTGTTCTGTTCTCCAAGAATAATCAACTTGAAGTTTTGCCCAGGTATTGAAAAAATAGTTAGCTCCAAAAATAAAATAGGTATTGGCATCACTAACTTTATTTAAGCCTGCAAATGCTGGGTTAACTTCCGGACTGTAAGTATCATATTTGAAAACACCTTGTAACTTGTTTTTCAAGATAAAATAACCTAACTGAGCATACCAACCTTGGTGAATAGCGGGAATAGGCTGAGAAGCAAGGTGTTTATCATCTCCATCTTGCCCACGAATAAATTCACTTCTTATCGATAACGCTTTATATTCAAAGTTTAATTCAGTACCCCAACGTGTGCGAAGCTGAGGTGCTTTTGTAGCACTTTTAGCGAACACATCGTAACCATCATAGTAAGAACCGCCGATGGTTAAGAAATCAAAAGGATGAATCAATAAACGACCAGAGAAATCTTTAGACTGCTTATTATTAGTAGGAAGAACATTGATACCTGCACCGTTAAAGAATCCTGCGTAATAATCAATCAGGTATCTTTTATCATTTATTTTGAAAAAGCTACCGCTTGCTTGAACTCCGATATCACGCCCGTTTTGATTACCGATAGAATCGATCAGACCATTAGAACCATCACCTTTTCTTGCCACTAAAGCATTTACTACTTGAGAACGGTCAACAGTTTCCAAATCTCTATCTCTTATGTTATTTTCTAAAGAGAAAGGTAGTAAAAACTGCCCTGCTGTAATTTTTAAATAGCTAGAAGCCTTATAAGCGATGTACGCGTCTAATAAAACAGGTGATAATATTGTATTGGCACTAGTAGTAACCGTACCTGCAGGAACCGATGTTGTTCCTCCAACAAAATCAACTAATAAACGGTATTGCCATTTTGATGTAATATCGCCATTGATATCCAACCTGGCTCTTCTTACATCAAATTCATCTGGTGTAGTAGTACCGGGATACAATTGAAATCTTATTTGTGTATATCCACCAACCTGAAAGGCACGGCTTGAATTAAGCGGAAATACTTTTTGTTTTGCTTTTTCATCCTGCTTTGTTATCGCTGCTGCAGCGCGGATAGAATCTGCTTCTTGTTGTGAGATTGTTCCTTTGGCGATCAGGATATTTAGTACATCGTCAGATGTTTGTGCCGAAGCCTTTACCGCAAATAGTAAAGTAAATAACGAAATTGATAATAATTTGATAAGTCTCATTAGTCTAGTAATTTAGTAGATTTTAAAAATAAAAAAAAGGGTGAATGTATAGTAAAGTCTTATATGTCCCTGTTGGGACAGCAACAGTAATGTAAAGTAATAACCGTTTGTCCTTTCAAAAAAGGCAACATGGCCATCTGACTAGTAATAGTCTGTGTGTAGCCCGGTATAGTTAATTTTGGTGTCATCGCTCGTTAAGTTTAGCCTACTGATATAGTGGACTATTGTTTGATGAGGCAAAAATAGGAGGTTTGTATTATCCTACCAAATTAATAGACTGTTATTTATAAAAAAAAACATAAAATAAGGGCCTGATAATTTATCGGGCCCTTATTGGTATTGATTTGTATGCGGTAAATTTATTTAGCAGTTTCTGCTATTTCATCATTGGCATTTGTGATAACACTGTCTCCGGGTTGTAAAGAGCCATATACTTCTATATTATCAACCGTTTCGTTTCCTGTGCTTACATCTGTTTTTGTTATTTCCCCATTGTTCATTACTAATACATATTTTCTTTCAGTAGAAGTAACAACGGCTGATTTTGGTACAGACATGGCATTATTATTTCCTTTTGATTGTATTACAACATCCGCATACATACCTGGAGCTAACGAACCATCTTTATTAAAAACATCAGCTTCCATTCGTTCCGAACGATATTGTTCGTTTACGTTATCAGATTTACGGCTTATATATCCGGTCATCTTTTTGCCGGGGAAAGCACTTGTATAAAAAGCAATAGAATCTTTATCTTTTAAACTTCCCGCAATTCCTTCAGGGACATCAACCTGCAGACGAAGATGGTCCACTTGTTTTAATTCAAGCATTGGTATGCTTTTTTCTTCTGCACTCACTAATGCACCAGGATGTACATTTCTTATTGTTATTACGCCAGCGAAAGGCGCCGTTACCTGTAAATATCCCATCATTGTTTGTTGCATTTGCCAGTTTGCTTTTTCTGCATTGCATAATGCATTATCTGCATCCATTTTTGCTTTAATGGTTGATAGGTCCAAAGGAGATATTGCCCCAGCAGTTTTAGATGCTTCCAATAAGCGTTGATAATGTTCCTGATCGATCGAATAATCAGCTTTTGCTCTTTCATATTTTTCTTTCGCTTGTAAAGAAGCTTCTTCTAATTCAGGAGCATCTAGCGTCATCAGTAATTGACCTTTCGAAACTTTAGATCCGATATCAACCAATACGTTTTTAACATAGCCGTTGACTTTAGGAAAAATACTTACTTCCTGGTAAGCTACTAGCTGCGCAGGTAACTTTACAATGGTTGCTACACCGGCTTTTTTAACAGTTGCTAACTGATATTGAACTGCCGGTGCTTTATTTTCAGTAGAGTTATTGTCTGCTGCTTTATTTTCTGAGCAAGATGCGAAAGCAAACACAGAAAAAATAAAAATGATATAATATTTCATGATATAATATTTAATTGATTGAATCTTCTGGTAATAATGAAACAGGTTTTAACGAAGCTTTTTGTTGTATCCATCCATATACTAATGGGACAATAAATAATGCCGCAAAAGTAGATGCCGCTAATCCGCCAATTACTGCACGACCTAACGGTGCCGATTGATCGCCGGATTCACCTAAGCCACTTGCCATCGGTATCATACCCGCAATCATGGCAAGGCTCGTCATTAATATCGGACGTAAACGTACACTCGCCGCTACCGTTGCTGCTTTAAACGGATCTTTATATTCTACCAATAAAGATTCCGCATTTGTTACGATCAGGATGGCGTTGGCAACGGATACACCTACTGCCATAATAATACCCATATAGGATTGTAAATTTAATGTGGCTCCTGTTGCTAATAACAATAACATTGAGCCAAGCAATACCGCTGGCACAGTTGCCAATACGGAAATAGCTACGCCGAATGATTGATAGTTTGCCGCAAGTAATAAAAGTATTACAATGATGGCGGCTATTAAACCACTCTGTAAAGAATCTAATGTTTCAGTTAATAAAGATGACATACCTTTTATTTCAGGTACTAATCCGGCAGGAGGTGTTCCTAATTCATCAATGGCTTTTTGTACTGCAGTTGTTGCAGAACCCAGATCTTTTTTATAAATATTGGCACTAACGGTAACAAACCTTCTTGGTCCGCTGCGATCATATTCTCCTGGAACATTATTTACCGTTAACGTAGCAACATCAGATAGAACAGGTCGTAGCTGACCTTGTACTAATGGAATAGATTGTAATTCTTCTACAGAATTCATATCATATTCTGGTATTTGTACCTGTGTTTGGTAAGTATAAGCATTGCTTTGATCTAACCATAAATTTTTATTGGTATACCTGCTTGACGAAGTGGCGTCCGTTATACTTTTAGAAACATTATCAAGTGAGAGTCCCATTAGTGCCAATTTGTTTCTGTCCATATTAATATTGACCGTAGGAAAATCTAACGGCTGCGCTATTTGTACATCTCTTAAAAATGAAACGCCTTTTAATTTATCTACGAGTTTTGTTGCATAGTTTTTAATATCTGTCATATTTTTTCCCGCAACTCTAACTTCAATTGGAGTGGATGAACCTTGCGCCATTATTTTTTCTGTCAGCTCAATTGGTTCGAATGAAATTTTTATGCCGGGATATGCTTGTGCAATATTTTTCCGCAGTTGCTCTTTCAGGTCTTCCATTTTTACCTTATAATTTTCATCAAGGTTAATTTGTATGATGGATTCGTGTGTACCACTATTAAAAATATACAGATTGCTAACCCCAAAATTACTTGGCACTACACCAACAAAAGCAGATGAAATAGCAATATGATGATCCACTGTTGAATCGATAATATTCAGTACTCCTTTTGTGGTTGCTTCTGTAATTTCCAATCTTGTTCCGTCAGGTTCACGGATCCTTAATTGCAATTGCCCGTTATTTGTTTTTGGCAAAAGATCTTTTCCTATAATAACAAAACAAAGCCCCGCCGCAGCGACTGCAAGAATTAAATAGATGCTTACAATTATTTTTCGTTTGGGCATCCATTTGTCAAGTCTTGTTGCCAAGCCTACTTTAAGGCGTTGAAAAAATCCATTTTCTTCGTGATCTACTTTATCCGTCTGATTATGCTCATCTATTTGTACTTCTTCATTTTCATCCAACGCTAATCCTGCGTGTGCATGTATGCCACTGTGGTGGTATTGAAACATTTCAGCTTTTAATAGCCATACAGAAATAACGGGCACTAACGTCTGCGCAGCAACGAAAGAAACGATCATTGCAAAAGCGATCGATAATGATAAAGGGAGGAACATTGCTTTTGGTACGCCGCTCATTACAAATGCGGGAGCAAATACGGCAAGTATACATAATAGAATAAGCAATAATGGAAATGATATTTCTGAACAAGCATCCAACACTGCCTGTTTTTTATCTTTGCCCATTTCTAAATGCTGGTGAATATTTTCTATCGTAACGGTTGCCTGATCAACCAATACGCCGATCGCCAGTGCTAATCCACTTAACGTCATTATATTAATTGTTTGTCCGGCTAGTTTTAAAAAGAAGACAGCGCTTAATATCGCAATAGGTATCGTTATAATTACAACTAAACTGCTTCTCCAATCCCGAAGAAATAATAATACCATCAATCCAGTCAGGATAGCTCCCAAAATCCCTTCCGTCATTAAACTCTTTGCCGAGTTCATAACAAATACCGACTGGTCAAATTCGTAACTAATATCAACATCACTTGGCAACAAGCTTTTCATCTCGGGAATTTTCTTCCGCAATGTTTGTACTACATCCCATGTTGATGCATCGGCAGTTTTTACAACAGGAATATAAACTGATCGTTTACCATTTACCAATGCATAATCAATAGTAATATCTGCACCATCTGAAACTGTTGCTACGTCTCTAACATACACAGCACCGGTACCATTGCTCTTGATAGGGATATCTTCAAACGCGGCTACTTTATTTTCCAATGAGTTGATAGAAGTGATATACATTAAACTATCTACCCGCAAATTTCCTGATGGAGTGATTGTGTTGTTTTTTACAATCGCATCAACAACTTCATCTGCAGAAAGATTGTATGTACGTAGTTTTTCTGGTGTTACATTTATCAATACAGTTCTTGCATTTGATCCAAATGGAGGCGCAGATGACATGCCCGGCACCGTTGCAAACAAAGGTCGAACCCTTGTTATTGCCAGATCAAAAATGTCTTTTAGCGATTTTGTTTTACTGCTAAAAACCAATTCGCCTACAGGAAGTGAAGACGCATCAAAGCGAATTACCTGAGGAGGTAGTGAGCCTGGTGGAAAAAATGCAGATACCCTGCTCACCTGCAATGCCACCTGGGCAGAGGCTTCGGCCATATCTGTGTTTTCGTAAAAACTTAATTTTACTAAAGCCAATCCCTGAATGTTTTTACTCTCAACATTTTTAATACCATTGATATACAAGAACTGGTCCTGCATACGTGTAGAGAAGAAACCTTCCATTTGTTGGGCAGACATACCTCCGTACTGTTCTATTACATAAATAGTAGGAGAGTTGAGTTTTGGAAATATATCAATAGGTATTGTGCGTAGCGCCATTACCGAGAATAATAAAAGACTGATAAACAATACTAATATCGTTATGGGCCTTTTTAAAGCGAAACGTACCATAAATAATTATTTTATTGTTTGAATAAATTGAGTAAGAGTTCCTGTTGCAGCAGCTTTATCTAACTGCGCCAAATACCAGTCGCTCATAGTTTCTATATAATCTGTTTGTGAACGATACAGTACAAACGAAGCATTGGTAAGATCTATCAATGAGATAAGTCCGGCTTTGTATTGCGCTACTTTTTGTTGATAGGTGTCTTCTGCAGATTGCAATTGTATGGGTAGTTCCAATAAATTAGCTCTTGTACTTTGCAAAGCGTCATCTGCTTGTAAAGATGCCGACGTTAATGCAAGTTTTTGTTGTTGCAACTCATCATCGCTTGCCTTTAATTCGTAATTATTAATATTTAATTTATCTTTTCTGTAAAGTCCATTAAATAGATTGTACGTAAGATTGAGACCGACCAAATAATTGTATCGTTGATAGCCTAAGCCATTATCAAGTGATTGATAATCGTTATTATATTCAATACTCGAACCTCTTGCCCAAGTGCTGGCAGCTAATGAAATTTTAGGTAGATAACTTTTGCGAATCAATTTATCATTAGCCAAATAGATATTTTTCTTCTTGGCGTAATAATCGATTAAAGGATTATTGACGGTGTCTGTTGCAAAATAAACAGAATCTATTTTTGCATTGGTGAAACTATTGCTTGTCGTATCAATATTTAATTGATCAACAGGAATGCCTGTAAAGTACGAGAGCTGTTGTTTTAGCTGACTGATATTTCCTAAAGTCTGATTGTAGGTTATCCTCGTTTTTGATAATTCCGCCTTCGCTAATGATGAATCAGATCCAGCCTTGATACCGCTTGAGGTCAGTGCTTGTATTATAGTGAAGATGCTTTGGTATCTGTCAACATTTTCTTTGTCAACATTTAACGTGTATTGACTTTTTAAAACATTGAAATATAATTTGGCAATATTTAATTCAACATAATACTGTTCTTTTTGAAGATCAGCTTCCTGTAGTCCAACATAAGCTTTTGCATTTTTTATCTTGGCACCATTCAATCCAAAATTTACCAGGTCATATTCTCCATACAACACAGCAATATTGCCACTCACAGTATTCATATTATTGCTGGCATTAACACCGGATGACGTAGATGGAACAATACCAAAAGGAAAATAGCTTCCTGCCATGGAATTATCGGTGCCAACATTCACTTGTTCACTTAATTGTAGCTGCGGTAAAAATGAGTGACGTATATCTGTCACCTCTGCTTTGGATGCATTTACCAATTCTTTCTTTTGTAATAGAACAGGTAAGTGATTATCTGCACTTGCGATCAGATCAGATAAGGTATTCTTTTGTTGTGCAAAAACAGAAAGTGAAGGTATAAGCAATAAGAGGCTCAATAACCATTTACACTTTCGTTTATAGAAAGTAACCATAAAAATTATTTATAATAAAAGATATTGTTGCGATGTAATATTACGCAATAGCAGGTGGCCCACGTAAGGATCTGGCAAGAATATTTGAAGTAGGGATAAATTGATCAAACGGTAAATACGTGTTTGCTTTTTCAATATAACAAACAGGTGTTTTGATCTGTATTGTATTTAATACAAGAATGCTTTCGGGCTGAAATCTTTTATTTAAAAGGACGGTAACTTGCTTGCTGCCATTCTTATTTATTCGTTTTATGCATGGCAGAGGGCTACTGTTTTTAGTATTAGAGTTAGAGCTGTAATAATGTACAGTAGTAGTCGGACCTTTGCCGGTATCAAAATTGAAAAATAGCTGTACACCTAAGAAAGAGATGTATAGGAATACAACAAATGCTTTAGATAAAAAAGACGATATGGTTTGTTTACTTGTTGGCACTCGTATGTAATATAATTGCAACAAATTTACTATATAATCAGAATGAACTGGGTATTACAGAATAAAAGAGTTGTTAATTTACTATTACCAAACGAAAAATGCCTGCAAATTAGAGCAGGCATTTTTCGTTTAGGTATGATATTATTACATACGCAGTAAGAAATCTTTTAATAATGCGCCATCGGCATTAATTATCATACTTTTCTTCTCCAGCTTCAATTGGAGCTGAATGGTATCAGGAATGGGAACAGTTTCTCCGATAACGGGTTCAACCACATCGTAAAATTTTACAGGATGTGCAGTTTCCAACATCAAACCTTTTTGTCCAGGATGATCTTTTTGATATTGCTCTAAAGCTAAATAACCAACAGCTCCGTGAGGGTCCAGTAAATATTTTGTTTTTTGATAAACAGATTTTAAAGTATTTTTTGTCTGATCATCAGATATACTAACGCTGCTTAATACTTTTTTAAGATCAATGAATTTGTGATGGAACAATTCCAGTATACGAACAAAATTGCTTGGATTACCAACATCCATTGCATTGGATATTGTTGCCACCGCTTTTTTCGGTTGATACTTTTCCGTCTTCATAAATTCGGGAACTATATCATTGGCATTACAAGCGGCAATAAAATGTTTTGCAGGCAAACCTGTGATATGTGCCAGAATGCCCGCGCAGATATTTCCAAAATTCCCACTAGGAACAGAAATTACCGGTGGATTTTTTTTATCTGCCCATTGTTTGTAAGCAAAGAAATAATAAAATTGTTGCGGCAGCCAACGTGCAACATTGATAGAGTTTGCAGAGGTTAAAAATAATTTAGATGTTAGTGACTCATCGGTAAAAGCGGCTTTCACCATTTGCTGACAATCATCAAATGTTCCTTTTACTTCTAACGCATGAATATTTTTACCAAGTGTAGTTAATTGTTTTTCCTGAACGGAACTTACTTTTCCTGAAGGATATAATATGACAACTTCAACACCAGGTACATCATAAAATCCATTGGCAACTGCACCTCCTGTATCTCCTGATGTTGCTACTAGTACAATTACTTTTTCTTTTTTGTCCTTCACAAAATAGCCTAAACAGCGACTCATAAATCTTGCACCAATATCTTTAAAAGCAAGGGTAGGTCCGTGGTATAATTCTAACGAAGAAATATCATCAGTTATTTTTACAACCGGAATATCAAAGTTCACGGTCTCTTTTACAATTCGACGTAACTCGGCTTCAGGAATAGCATCACCCACATATGGTTTAATTACCTGGAAGGCAATTTCTTCGTTTGAATATTTATCGATGTTTTCAATTAAGTCTTTTGGTAATGTTGGAATTGTTTCAGGGAAATATAATCCTTTATCAGGTGCTTGTCCGTTAATGGTAGCTTCTTTAAAATCTACTTTGGGCGATTTTCCGTTTGTGCTGTAATACTGCATTTTATTAATTGTTAAATTGATCTATTGTTGTTTGATAGAACGCAGATTTTTATGATAAAATCATGATGGATCATAAAAATCTGCGTTCCATCTTTTATTCGATAATCGTTACGCCAGATTTATTAATTGTTGTTACGTAAGTATAATAAGGTAAACCAATGTTGTCATAAATTTCTTTCATCACTTTCTCAACAATCTCAGCTGTAGCTTTGTCTTTGCTTAGCATAAAGATAGATGGCCCCGATCCGGAGATGCCGCCGCCTAATGCACCGGCTTCTTTACATTTACTTTTAACTGAATCAAATCCTGGAATTAAAATACTTCTCACCGGTTCTATAATTACATCTTCTAATGAACGACCAATAAGATCCAGATCATTTTGCATAAAACCTGCAACTAATCCGGCTATATTACCCCATTGACGAATGGCATCCTTTAATAAAACTTCTTTGCGTAAAATCTGGCGAGCATCAGCAGTACGTACTTCAATTTGTGGATGAACAATGGTTACAAATAAATCAGGACAAGGAATACTAACAATATCTAATGGATGAATGCTACGAATTAGTGTAACACCACCGTAAACACAAGGTGCTACATTATCAGCATGCTTAACACCCGAAGCAACTTTTTCGCCATGCATAGCAAAGCGAACAAGATCAAGATTAGAAAATATATTGCCTAATAAATGATTAGCAGCAACAGCAGCACCGGCAGCACTTGCAGCACTCGACCCTAAACCACTACCCGGTTTTATTTTTTTGTGAATGATGATCTCGAATCCAATATTTTTATCCAACTCATTGATCATTTCAATCAAAGGTGCGCCTGCCGTATTTTGTGTAGGGTCAGTTGGTAATGGATAACCATCTGCACTATGTATAATAACTTTTCTTTCATCCAGCAATTTCACTTTCATCATATCATTAGGCTCATGTAAACACAAACCCAATACATCAAAACCGCAAACCAAATTGGCTACAGTTCCCGGTGCTAAAACTTTTACTTCTTTTTTCATTGTTATCTTAAAAGTCCCCCTTCAGGGGGATTTAGGGGGTTTAAGCTCTCGATGCTCTAATAATATCCGCAAATACACCGGATGCCGTTACTTCCGCGCCCGCGCCCGCACCTTTCACTACCAACGGTTGATCTTTATATCTATCTGTGAAGAATAATACTACATTATCTTTTCCATACAAATGATATAGATCTTGTTGTGGTGTGATGTGTTGTAATCCTACAGAAGCTTTGCCATTTTCGTATTTAGCAACAAACTTTAATTTGCTTCCTTCTTTAGTTGCAGCGTCATATATTTTTTTGAAATGCGCTTCGTTCTTTTCCATCGATTTGTAAAAATCAGCAACAGAACCTGTCATGCATTCAGCAGGCATAAAGGTATTATTCGCGATATCATCCATTTCAATTTCTTGACCGGATTCACGAACCAATATCATTATTTTACGCATTACATCTTTACCGCTTAGATCCAAACGAGGGTCAGGTTCTGTGTAACCTTCATCCTGCGCTTGTTTTACAACTGATGCAAAAGATTTTGTTCCGTCGTAATTATTGAAAACGAAATTTAATGTACCGCTTAGTACCGCTTCAATTTTATTTACTTTATCACCACTACGTAATAGATCGTTTAATGTTCCGATGATCGGTAAGCTTGCACCAACATTTGTTTCAAACAAGAAACTAGTATTGAATTCTGTTGCAAGATTCTTTAATTTTTTATAGTAACTGTAAGATGAAGAGCAGGCAATTTTATTACAAGCTACTACCGAGATACTTTTTTGTAATAACTGATCATAGTAAGTTGCTACTTCG
Organism: Ferruginibacter sp.; assembly: GCA_035486495.1. Lineage (GTDB taxonomy): Bacteria > Bacteroidota > Bacteroidia > Chitinophagales > Chitinophagaceae > Ferruginibacter. The sequence continues at coordinate 12,313 of DATHNB010000226.1, forward strand.
GCATTGGCAGTAACATCTGCAAATATGGAGTTGCGTAGATTTTTAGATTGTATTGTGTGTACAAAACTTTCCATGTTCATCGGTTCGCCGGCATCTAATAATTCTTTCCAGTTACTTAGATCAATACCATCATTATTGAACAACATTTTTTTGCTGTTCGCTAATCCCGCGATATTTATTTTGAGGCGAAGATTATCCAACAAATATTTATGTTGATTAGCCAATTGCGCTACCAGCTTGCCACCTACGTTGCCAACGCCTGCAATAAAAAGATTAACTTCTTTATAAACCGTTTCAAAAAATTCTTCATGTAAAACGTTGATTGCTTTTTTAACATCGTGTACGGATATAACCGCAGAGATATTTCTTTCAGAAGAACCCTGTGCAATTACACGAACATTCACACCATTACGACCAAGCGTACCAAACATTTTACCGCTGATACCCGGATGGCTCTTCATATTATCACCCACCAATGCAATGATCGAAACTTCTTTCTCAACAATTAATGGATTTACTTTTTTTGTTTCTATTTCGTAAGCAAAAGTATCATCGATCGCTTTCTTTGCTTCATCGCCATTTACTTCATCAACACCAACACAAATAGAATGTTCAGAAGAACTTTGTGTGATGAGAATAACATTTATTTTTTTGCTCGCTAAAGCTTCGAATAATCTTTTTGAAAAACCCGGAATACCTACCATGCCGCTACCTTCTAACATTAATAAGGCAACTTTATTGATACTGGAAATACCTCGGATACTGGTACCATTTTGCGTCGCGTCTTGCTGAATTACAGTACCTGCATCTTGCGGAGCAAAAGTATTTTTAACCCAGACAGGAATGCCTTTACTCATTACAGGCTGTATAGTTGGCGGATAAATTACTTTAGCACCAAAGTGAGAAAGTTCCATCGCTTCCTGGTAAGATATCTGCGGGATTATTTTTACATTTTTCACCAAACGGGGATCAGCGGTCATCATACCTGATACATCCGTCCATATTTCCAACACATCTGCATTTAACGCGCCCGCTAAAATCGCTGCTGTATAATCAGAACCGCCTCTGCCAAGCGTGGTGCCGATGCCGTTAGCATCTGCAGAAATAAAGCCCGGTAAAATAAACAGGTTTGATTTCGATGCCTTAAAATAATCGGCTATTTTTTTATTGGTAACGGCAAAGTCAACCGTTGCTGAACCGAAATTTGAATTTGTTGTGATAACTTGTCTTGCATCAACCCATTCGCAAGCACCTAATTCTGCTTTTAATTTAGCGGCTATAATTTGTGATGATAATAATTCGCCGTAGCTGACAATTCTGTCTTTTGTGCGTTCTGATAATTCACCTAATAAAAATATACCGTTGCAGATATCTTCTATTTCGTTACAAGTAGTTTTAACCCAACTTAAAACACTGCTTTGTTGTGTGATGGGAATTAATTCTTTTACAGTCTGCAAGTGCCTTTGCTCCGCTTCCTGTAATTTTTGTTTATATGTTTCATCGCCTTTGGCAGCAAGGCTGCTGCACAATAATAAAGTATCTGTGATACCGCCTAACGCTGAAACTACTACGATGTTTTTTGTTGATGTAGATTTATTCTTTACAATATCCGCTACTTTACTGATGTTTATTGCATTTGCTACTGAACTGCCCCCAAACTTTAAAACCTGCATGATCGTTATATTTGAATGTATTTATTTAATGTATTGACAAAGATATTCATTTGATGAAAATAGCTGTACGCCCAATGATAATATGAAAAATTTTAACCCTTAACGGGTTGCAATAATAGTAATAATAGTGGTAGCTTTTGCAGTTGTAATAGAACTTACAATAGTTGGGATGAAATATGTTTTTTTTAGATATACCACTTTTTCGAATTCGATGCCGCTAAATTATGTAAATAACTTCTAATCAACCCAAATTATTCAAGATTTTTAAAGTATTTTTGGCCGTATTTGGCCATTGCAGCCAATTTATCATTCTTTTTAAATTTTTTATTGAATATGGATCACCAGTCTTCCCGTGGGTTGCAGCAATTTAAAAATTCTGTTGGGATTAAGTTTCAGTTATACAACAGTTTATTTACTTCTTTGCCTTTTCATCGTATTGAGAAGACGGGTATTCTATTATCATTATTGCTGAACATTTGCGAGGATGGGTATAGTCAAAAGCAGAGTCCGACTGAAATTATCGACAATTTTTTTGCAAAACATACTTCTTACACAGATCAAAAAGAGAAGCTCGATCTGTTATTTCGGTTTATTCAATTTGTTGAAAGACAGATCGTATTATTTGATGCTTTGGAAGATGCAGCATTTAAGGACGTGCAGGATATGGGTGGGATCGGTTCTTTAAAACAACTGGAAAACGAGGTTATTCAATCCAATAAAGAAGAAGCGTTAAAAGCCAAGTTGAAAGATTTTGCTGTAAGATTGGTGCTAACGGCGCATCCTACGCAATTTTATCCGGGCTCTGTTTTGGGGATTATCAATGATCTTTCTAAAGCGCTGGCAGAAAATAATGCTACACTGATCAATATGTATTTATTGCAGTTAGGTAAAACACCTTTCTTCAAAAAAAATAAGCCGACACCTTATGATGAGGCTGTAAACTTAATATGGTATTTGGAAAATGTATTTTATCCTGCTGCAGGCAGAATTACAACTTTCCTGAAAAAGCAATTTGCAGAAGCGATCAATCCTGATAATCCGATCATGTTCATGGGCTTTTGGCCTGGTGGTGACAGGGATGGAAATCCTTTTGTCACTGCTGATACAACATTGAAAGTTGCAGAAGCTTTGCGTGGCGGCATTTTAAAATGTTACTATTTAGAGATACGCAGGATCAGGCGCAGGTTAACATTTAAAGTTGTAGAAACACTTTTAGGTGAACTGGAACTTGAATTATATAACAATGTATTTATTCCGGGCGAACGTACAGACTTAACAAAAGAAAAGATCGTCGCCAAATTGCTGAAAGCAAGAGAGGCTTTAATCTACCAAACAGAAGGATTGTTCCTTGATCTGATCGATAACCTAATCAATAAAGTTCAATTGTTCGGATTGTATTTTGCTACAATCGATATCAGACAAGAAAGTACAGCTTTGAGCAACTCGTTAAATAGTATTGCGGCCAACACAGATGCTTTGCCAAAAGATTTCGAAAGTTTTGATGTCGATAAAAAGATAGCAACCTTGACAAGCATTACCAAAGCTGTAAAGGAAGATACAGTATTAAAAGATCCGTTGTTTAATGACACTATTCAAAGTATCAAAGCAATAAAAACTATACAAAAATATAACGGTGAGTTGGGTTGTAACAGATATATCATTAGTCAATGCAACAGCGCATTGAATGTATTGGAAGTGTATGGTTTGTTTTTATTATGCGGATGGAAACCGGAAGAATTAACTGTTGATATTATACCATTGTTTGAAACGGTTGATGATCTGCAAAATGCGGCAGAGGTAATGAAAACATTGTACACCAATAAAGTGTACGCGGCACATTTAAAAAGAAGAGGCAAGCGTCAGACTATTATGCTTGGGTTTTCCGATGGTACCAAAGATGGTGGCTACTTAATGGCCAACTGGGGAATTTACAAAGCAAAAGAAGAGCTGACAACAATTTCTAAAGAATATAATATTGATGTGGTATTTTTTGATGGCCGTGGTGGACCACCAGCGAGAGGTGGAGGTAAAACGCATAAGTTTTATTCATCCATGGGTAAAAATATTTCTGATCAGGAAATTCAGTTAACTATACAGGGACAAACGGTAAGCTCAAATTTTGGAACAATAGATTCTGCACAATTTAATCTTGAGCAATTATTGCATGCAGGTATTTCAAATGATCTGTTTAACAGCAGAGAGATCACTTTGGAAAAAGATGAAGATGCATTGTTGCAACAGTTAGCAAACGAAAGTTTTACTAAATACAACACATTAAAGAACCATCCATATTTTGCTGATTATTTAACACAGATCAGTCCGCTTAAATTTTATAGTGAAACCAATATTGGTAGCCGCCCTGCAAAAAGATCAGGATCTGTAAAATTATCTTTAAAAGATCTTCGTGCCATTCCTTTTGTAGGTGCATGGAGCCAGTTGAAACAAAACGTAACGGGATATTATGGCGTAGGTGCGGCTTTGGAAGAAATGCACAAGCAAGGGAAATTCAACAAGCTAAAAGAATTGTATAAAAATTCAATGTTCTTTAAAACCTTATTGGATAATTGCGAGATGGCAATGATAAAAAGTTATTTCCCATTAACGGAGCATTTGGCGAAAGATCCTAAGTACGGAGAAATTTGGGGAATGATACACGACGAATATGAATTGACTAAAAAATACATCTTTTTACTATCAGGCAAAAAAGAATTGATGAGTGATTATCCTGTTGATCAAATGTCTATTGCGATGAGAGAAAGAATTGTATTGCCATTATTAACTATTCAACAATTTGCTATCGCAAGAATTAGAGAGATCGAAGACGCAGGAACTACATCTCCATTTAAAGAAACGTATGAGAAATTAATTATGCGTTCTTCTTTTGGAATTATTAATGCGGGAAGGAATTCGGCGTAGGTTATAATCTATTTTAAAAGCGTTAATAAGAATTATCATTGATTCTTATTAACGCTTTTTATTTAGTAAACTTTGATGCCATACTTTAATAATTTTTTGGGCAAATGATCGTCGAGGTTAAGAATGTCATCATCTGTTAATTCAATTAATTTCAAATCATATTTTTTGTAAATTTCTATTTTTTTCTTTTTTCGTTCTGCATATTTTGGGTCATTTTCAAGACCCCAATATTCTATATATACTTTCCCATTTGGCAGATAGAAATCTGTATAAAGTTCTTCTTCAATTGGCACTTTCTTTTCGTACGCGTGAACTAAACCATAATCGTATAAAGTGTCATCAATAATGACCTCTGCTCTTGAACGTACAAAGTGCCCATCTTTAGTCCTGTGTTTGGCTTCAAATTTATCTCTAAAATTATTTGATGCTGGCTGCGCAACTGTTTGTTCTTGGTGTATAGGCGAGATTTCTGGTGTTTCTATGTCAGGTTGACTTACTTTGAAAACTTCATTCAAGCCTCTATTTTGAAGAATATTGGTTGGCCATAAAACATAACAATTTCCAGATGTATCATGTTCGTATTGTTTACCACCAACAGTCTTACCTAGCTTTGTAATTACCCACCCAGCCAAATCCTTTTCTATCCAGCCAAGTTCGGATAAAATTAAGTTTAACCGTTGAGAGGAAATATTATAATGTTTCCCGATTGTTGTTGCATTAAGAAATTGCGGCTTATCCTTTATTTGCTGATTATTATCGAAAGAAATATTCTCAGGCCAAACAATGTATTCGCCGAACTTTGAATTTGTTCTGGTCTGCCCACCTTTTTGTTTTCCTAATTCAGTTAAAATCCATTTGTCGTTTTTGCGATCTATCCACGCAAGGTTTTTAAGTTTGGCAAATAATTCATTTGCTGGAATATCAAGTTCATTCGAAAGGCTAGTTGTTGAAATATATTCCATATGTTAAAGATGCAGTATTGTTTTAGGTAACATATAATTCAAAAGTAGACGCATGTTTTCAACTCACCAAAAAATAAATTTAAAGAAAGGTATTAATAATAATTAGAAATGATTTTTATTAACGCTTTTTCGTTTTCTTTATAAAACAAACCGCCAAGCCGAAAACGGAATTTAGAGTAGGCAAATAAAATCCCCAACCAATGTTACTATTTAACGAAAGCCGTCAACAAATAGATGTTGAGCAATTGAAAGCCAATCTTATCAATGGTATTAACAAAGAAGACAAATCTTCACAAGCAGATATTGAAAAGTTGTTAGGTGATTATTACGGACAAGCATATTCCAGCGAAGCAAAGGAATACAAATTCGAACCCGCAACATTACAAGATCATCTTGCTCCAAATTTTTCATTTATAAATATTGGTAAAAAGATCTTTGCGAAGATTAAAAAATTCCTTTGCGGTGTTTTAACTTCCGGATCGAATGCAACACAAATTGTTGATGCCATTTTAAAATCTTTATCAAGCGTTATTCCCGGAGGAATTGTTGTAGAACTGATCGTACAGAAGGTTGTGAATTATGTTGTAGGAATTGGTGTAGGTAAACTTTGTGCAGTTCCTGTTGCTACGGTTTAATGTAAAAATTCTTTATATTATACAAGGTTTAATACCTAAAGTGCATAAAATATATATATTCAAAGTATATGCATTGATAATCAAGCGGGTATATTGCTTCGTTGTATGAGTCATCATAAGAGGGTGCACATATTATGTTAATTTATTAACTTGCATCCTGTTAAATTCGCTATCTAATTTATTAGTATCGAGTAGAATTTTATAATACTTATCCCAACTAATCATACCGAATGAAGAAAATACTACAATTCCGTTCTGTTATCACTATAGCAATACCTCAACTTCTGTTTTATTGCATTCTGGTTTTTGTGTTTATTGTGGTTAATAGTACAACCTCATACGCACAACAATCAAAAGACTCATTTGCGCTTGGTACAACATCTTCTTTTGTAAAAAATTTTCATGATAAGGCCGCATTCGATAATAAAACATTGCGCGTTAAGAAACCTTCAGTAAGCTTAGCTATATCGGAAAATAAAAAATTTAAGCTGAATATAGTGATGCATAATCAATTCAGTCAGGATGAAGAAGAATTTGTAGGAAATATAGATACTCTTGAAGGAGGAAGTTTTTTTATCAGAAGAATAAATAATAAACTGGAGGGGCATATTTTATTTGCTCGCAAGAATAAGGCCTATTCGCTTTCTTCCGATAATAAGGGTAATGCTTTTGTAAAAGAGATAGACATCAATAAAGTGATCTGCACAAATTACGGGTCTAACAAAAAAGCTTTAGATAATAAGCCTATTGGTATTCCATCTCTTCCTGTAGGCGGAACTCCTACAATACTTTCCGGTCCTGCATATAGTGCTGCAATCATGAGCCTGGAAAGTCTGCATGGTGCCAACGGTTGCGTATTGCTGGATTTTGATGGGCAGGATGTATACGGTACGCCATGGAACTCAACGATTGATACCATTCATGCCTTGCCCTCGGGTTTATCCGAAAGCCAAATATTAGAAGTATGGAAGCTTGTCAGCGAAGACTACAGACCATTTAATATTAACATTACTACCAGTGAGGCCGTGTTTGACTCATATCCGAAAACGATGAGGATGAGGTGCATTTTTACTCCAACAGACACTGTAGGCTCGGGTGAAGGCGGTATAGCCTATTTACAATCATTTAGTTGGAATGATGATACACCCTGCTGGTCCTTTGAAGTAAATGGAACTATCAAAGATGCTGCGGAACCTGCTTCACATGAAATAGGACATACTTTTGGCCTCGTTCATCAGGGAAGAACGCTGCCTGTAACGGGCCACGAAGAATATTTTTCGGGGCAGGGAAATTGGGGGCCGATCATGGGAGATGCAGGCTATTATGTACCATTGGCGCAATGGAGCAAGGGAGAATATATGTATGCCGATGATACAGAAGACGAGCTAGCTCTGATTGCAGCTCCTGCTTATGGTGTCGGTTACCGGGCGGATGATTATGGTAATACAACAGCTACGGCTGCTCCGCTTCCTATACCCAACGGTTATGTAAATGATAGTGGATTTATTGGACAAACAACTGATGTGGATGTTTTCAGCTATTCTATTCCTGCAGGAAAGATGCATCTGGATATTAAAGGCATTCCCAATTATACAGATTTAGATGTTCTCGCAAAATTATACAACAGTACGGGAACGCTTATACGAACTTATGATGATACTACGAGTTTTAATATTACCATCGATACTACGCTAAATGCAGGGAACTATTATTTATCTGTTGAGGGAACTGGGACAGGTAACCCGCTGGTAACAGGGTATACTAAATATGCATCATTGGGGAGCTATTATATAACAGGCTACGTACCTTCAACAACCCCGCTTCCCGTTGTATTGTCGGCTACAGATTATGGGTATTTAGGATTGGCATATAGTTTCACAGTGCCCGGCGTAAATAATGGCAATGCTCCGGCGACCTATACTACTACGTCTACATTGCCTCCGGGTTTGACAATGAATAATTTAACGGGAATAATTAGCGGTACACCCACCGCGCTTGGTTCCTATGCAGTTAACATTAAGGCTGCCAATTCTTATGGGTCGTCAAGCGGCATTGATACTATTATAATAGGTTACACAACGCCAACAGTTACTTTTGCGTTTGGAAACGGTAATGTAGGACAACCATTTTCTTATACAGTTCCTACCAATTATTTTCCTACTCATTATAGTGTAACGGATGGTTCGCTGCCTTCATGGGCAACCATTGATACACTGACGGGTGTAATAACAGGTGTTCCTCCTCTTTCAGCCAATACAGTTATTTATGAGCCAAATATTACTGTATCGAATCCCGGAGGTAGTTCCACAGGACAAATTGTTATATATATCGCTCCTCCGTTGCCGGGCGCTCCTGCAGTGATACCGGCTACGTTAACAACAGCACTTTACAGTCCTTTTACAGATTCTGTATCTGCCACCAACAGTCCTACAAATTATGCAGCAGCCGGATTGCCAGCCGGATTAACTATTGATCCTTTAACAGGAATAATTACAGGCACACCAACAATACCAGGTGTATATAATGTGACTGTAACTGCCACAAATATTTATGGTAGTGGAAATGCAATAACAACTATCAATGTTGTAGGGGTTCCGATCGCACCAGTTGTGGCACCCGCTACAACAACAGGTGTGGTTGGTAATTTGTTTACCTATACAATCATTGCAGCGAATGGAGTAACCAGTTACAATTCAACAACATTGCCAGGCGGATTAATTTTGAATACAATAACAGGTGTTATTAGTGGAACACCAACAACTGCGGGAACCTTCACTGTAACTGATACGGCAAAAAATAGTAGTGGTTCAGGAACGGGAACATTAACGATCACAATTAATAATCCTCCGAAGCCTGTTGTGGCGACGGCTTCAACAACAGGGACAGTAGGGACGATATTCAGTTATACAATCAATGCAACAAATGCACCAACGGGATTTGGCTCTACAATACTTCCTGCAGGATTAAGTTTAAATATTGTAACGGGAAATATTAGTGGAACACCAACAGCAGCAGGAACCTTCACTATAACAGATACCGCAAAAAATAGTGGTGGTTCAGGTACAGGAACATTAACGATCACTATCAATCCTGCGAAGCCTATTGTGGCAATAGCGTCAACAACAGGGACAGTAGGCATGGTATTTAGTTATACGATCAGTGCAACAAATGCACCAACAGGATACGGATCTACAACGCTTCCAGTAGGATTAAGTTTAAATACTATAACCGGAATTATCAGTGGCACACCAACAACAGCAGGAACCTTCACGATAACAGATACTGCAAAAAACATCAGTGGTTCGGGAATAGGAATATTAACAATCACTGTTAATCCTGCGAAGCCTGTTGTGGCGGCAGCATCAACAATAGGGACAGAAGGAACGGCATTCAGTTATGCGATCAGTGCAACAAATGCACCAACAGGATACGGCTCTACAATACTTCCTCCAGGGTTAAGCTTAAATACAGTAACGGGAGTTATCAGTGGTACACCAACAACGGTGGGGACTTTCACGATAACAGATACCGCAAAAAACATTAGTGGTTTTGGTACAGGAACGTTAGTGATCACAATCAATTCTGCGAAGCCAGTTGTTACCTCTACGTCAATTAATGGCACAAATGGTACGGCATTTAGCTATGCAATATTAGCGACTAATAGTCCAACAAATTATAGTGTTTCTGCATTACCTGCAGGGTTAACATTAAATAACACAACGGGAGTTATAAGTGGCACACCTACTCTGGAAGGCACCTATATTGTTAATGTTAGTGCAACAAATATTTATGGCACAGGAACAGGTGCTGATACTATTATAATTTTATATGCACCTCCGTTTCTAGACTATGATGGAATAATTGTTACACTGGCCTCTCCGTTTAATTATCCGATTATTGCAACTAATCATCCTACAAGTTATCACGCGGTAAACTTACCAGCGTGGGCAACACTCGATACATTAACAGGGATAATAAGCGGAACGCCCAACGTTTTAACTTTTAGTATTATAGATGTAACACTTACAGTTACAAATCCGGGAGGATCTTCAACAAATGATTTATACATACAGATAAATCCCGGACCTATTTACACTGTGCCAACTGTAGCACCATATACAGAAACAGCTACTGTCGGCGTACCGTTTACTTTTACAGCTTA
>DATHNB010000227.1:0-3257 GCA_035486495.1 Ferruginibacter sp.
TTTGGTAATCCTTGCTTTACACAAATTCACCCAACCTGTATTCCTGTAACCGGCGATCACCAAAGTAAATTAACGTTGATGTCTGAGTCGTTGCGTAACGACGGACGTATCTGGGTGCCAAAAGCAAAAGACGATAAAAGAAAAGCGGTAGATATTCCTGAAGAAGAACGTGATTATTATTTGGAAAGAAGATATCCTGCCTTCGGAAACCTTGTACCACGTGATGTTGCATCAAGAGCGGCTAAAGAGAGATGTGATGAAGGATATGGTGTTGGTACAACTAAATTAGCCGTGTACCTAGATTTTGCTGACGCGATAAAACGTTACGGTAAAATCGAAGCGGGTAAACATGGTGATCATCATGCTGATGAAACAACCTTAATTAAATTAGGTAAAGAAGTAGTGAAAGAAAAATACGGTAACCTTTTCGATATGTACGAAAAAATTACTGGTGAAAACCCTTATAACCAACCGATGAGAATCTATCCTGCCGTGCATTATGTGATGGGCGGTTTATGGGTAGATTACGAATTGCAAACAACTGTTCCGGGTTTATACGCATTAGGCGAAGCAAACTTTAGCGATCATGGTGCTAACCGTTTAGGTGCATCAGCATTAATGCAAGGTTTGGCCGACGGATATTTCGTTATTCCGTTGACGTTAGGTAATTATTTAGCTGATGAAATTCGTACGGCTGAAATTCCGACATCTCATCCTGCATTTATTGAGACAGAAAATGCGGTAAAAAGCAGGATCGAAAAATTGATGAGCATTAAGGGTAAGCAAAGTGTTGAAAGTTTCCATAAACGTTTAGGAAAGATCATGTGGGATAAATGCGGTATGGCACGTAACGAAAAAGGCTTGCAGGAAGCGATCGTTGAAATACAAGCATTGAAAAAAGAATTCTGGAGCGATGTAAGAATTCCGGGAACGATAAATGAAATGAATCCTGAATTAGATAAAGCTGGTCGTGTGGCTGATTTTATCGAGTTAGGAGAATTGATGTGTAAGGATGCTTTGAACAGAAGAGAAAGCTGCGGTGGACATTTCCGTGAAGAATCTCAAACTGAAGATGGCGAAGCAAAACGTGATGATGCAAACTTTAGTTATGTATCAGCATGGGAATACAAAGGTGAAAGCGATTGGAACTTAGTAAAAGAAGAATTGAATTTTGAGATCGTGAAACCAACACAACGTAGTTACAAATAAATTGTTGAATTGTTCCATTGATAAATTGTTGTTTATCGACCCTATTAAAAAATATCTTAAGCTCAATGACATTGAGGCGTATAAAATTGCGTTTCATTTGAGTAATTATGTTTGGGATATTGTGGCTATTAAATGGGGCGTATTTGAAAAGAAGACCATAGGAACTCAATTTGTGAATGCTGTAGATTCAATATCGGCAAATGTTGCAGAGGGATTTGGAAGACATTTTAAAAAAGATAAAGTAAACTTTTACAGATACAGTAAAGGCTCTTTAAAAGAAAGTTTTGATTGGAACGAAAAAGCGAAAGTCAGAAAATTATTAACAGAAGAAGAGTATAAGTATATTTTTAATGAGCTGGATAAATTGCCCAAAGCATTGAATTCACTGATAAAATATACAAACGAAAAATTAGCAATATAACAATTCAGCAATAAAACAATTAAACCATTTAACAATGGAACACTATAACATGAACCTCACACTTAAAGTGTGGCGCCAAAAGAACAGCAAAGAAAAAGGACATTTTGATACGCACCAGGTGAAAGATATTTCTTCAGAAATGTCATTCCTTGAAATGTTTGATGTGTTGAACGAGCAGTTGGTGCATGAAGATAAAGATCCGATCGCGTTCGATCATGATTGTCGTGAAGGTATTTGTGGTGCATGTAGTATGTACATCGACGGACGTGCACATGGTCCTTGGGCAGAAAATACGACATGTCAATTGCATATGCGTGCGTTCAAAAATGGTGATACTATAGTTGTAGAACCATGGCGCAGCAAGGCTTTTCCTGTTATAAAAGATCTTGTTGTTGATAGAAGTGCATTTGATCGCGTGATACAAGCAGGCGGGTATGTTTCAGTAAACACTGGTAATGCGCAGGATGCAAATAATTTGCCTATCGATAAAAAAGATGCGGATGAAGCTTTTATGGCAGCGGCTTGTATTGGTTGCGGTGCATGTGTGGCTACTTGTAAAAATAGCAGCGCTATGTTATTTGTGAGTGCTAAAGTTGCTCAGTTAGCGTTATTACCACAAGGACAGCCAGAAAGAGAATCGCGTGTGTTGAACATGGTGGCTCAAATGGATAAAGAAGGATTTGGTAATTGCAGTAATACATATGCTTGCGAAGCGGAATGTCCTAAAGGAATTTCTGTTGCCAATATTGCAAAAATGAACAGAGAATATCTTACTGCAGGATTAACTACAGAAGAATAAAAAATCATCATATATTATTTCAAAAACCTTCCCCACGGAAGGTTTTTTGTTGCAGCATAAGCCCTGTTGAACTCCTCTTACTAATAAGTGTTAATTTAGTAACGAATAAAATCCCAACTTGAAATACACAAGGATATATTTATTGCTACTCAGCTTGTTACTGGTTCAAGTATTGCTTGCGCAGCAAAATCCTTTGTCGAATCTTCACACAAAATATATTAGTACAAAAAAAGCGATCGTTAAATTAGATTCCCTAAGTCTTGTACCCGGTTCTGTAAATATTTATAACATACCTACATCGGCTTATATGGTTGATGAAGTGAATGGTACTATTCAATTTCTTAGTAATACTTTACCGGATAGTGTGCGGGTTAGCTACCGTCAGTTTCCTTATAAACTTAATGCTGTAGTACGACATTTTACTTATGATAGTGTACGAAATAATCCAATGGTCGATAAACCCTGGGTAATAAGCTTTGCGAATAAAGAAGCCAGCAATATATTCGATTTTGGCGATCTCAATTATACTGGTAGTTTGGGTAGAGGAATTTCTGTAGGTAATACGCAAAATGCGGTATTAAATTCAAGTTTGAATTTGCAGCTGAATGGTTTTATTGGCGATAGTCTTGAATTAACTGCAGCGCTTACTGATAACAATGTTCCTATACAACCAGAAGGGAACACACAAAATCTAAATGACTTCGACAAAATATTTATACAAGTAAAAAAACATACCTGGCAATTAAATTTAGGAGATATTGATATTCGCCAAAGCAAAAATTATTTTCTTAATTTCTATAAACGGATACAGGGTGGATCTTTTATAAC
>DATHNB010000228.1:0-13632 GCA_035486495.1 Ferruginibacter sp.
TGCGATGTAAGTAACTTGCCATTTTTATTTAATATTGTCGATTTAATATATAATATTGATAAGCAGTTGGTGATTTCGCCGACTGTTTGTATTTTAAAGAGATATTAAATATTCAATACCTATGAATCCTAAAGAATTAGAAAGCCGTCTCCGTGCTTTTGCATACAGAATAGTGAATGTCTGCGATGCTTTACCTAAAAAGAAAATTTCTAAAGTAATTGAAGATCAACTGTTGCGATCATCATTTTCCGCCGCCGCTAATTATAGAGCAGCTTGTAAAGGAATAAGCAAGAAATCATTTGTAGCCAAACTTAGTATTGCTTTTGAAGAAGCTGACGAGTCATTATTTTGGGCCGAGGTAATTAAAGAGTTAAAATTGCTGCCGGAAGAAAAATTATCGTCAATTATTAAAGAAGCTTCAGAATTAGCAAGTATCTTAGCGTCGGCAAGAAAGACATCTCAAAAGAGCCTGAAAATTTAATATTATAATGGCACAAAAAGTGTACAACTTGCAGTTGAAAAAAATATTAAATATTCAATCTTAAATATAAAATAGACTATGAAATTTTTTATAGATACAGCCAATTTGGCTCAAATTAGAGAAGCGCAGGATCTTGGAATTTTAGATGGTGTTACAACTAACCCATCGTTAATGGCTAAAGAAGGAATCAAAGGAAAAGATGCGGTATTTCAACATTACAAAACTATTTGCGAAATAGTACCTAATGGTGATATTAGCGCGGAAGTTGTTTCTACTGATTTTGATGGTATTATCAGAGAAGGTAAAGAGCTTGCCGCGATACATAAAAATATTATCGTAAAAGTACCAATGATCAAAGAAGGTGTTAAAGCTATCAAATGGTTTACAGATAATGGTATTGCAACAAACTGCACACTGATATTTTCTGCCGGTCAGGCAATACTTGCTGCAAAAGCAGGAGCTAAATATGTATCGCCATTCATCGGCCGCATTGATGATAGTGGTTGGGATGGAATGGAGTTAATTCATCAGATTAGACAGATCTATGATGTCCAAGGATTTAAAAGTGAAATATTAGCGGCATCAATTCGCTATCCAAATCATATTATTAAATGTGCTGAAGCTGGCGCAAATGTTTGTACATGTCCGCTAGATTCTATTTTGGGATTATTAAAACATCCATTAACAGATATCGGCTTAGCTAAATTTTTAGAAGACGCGAAGAAATTCGCATAATTTATATCTGACGGTCTCCGTCTGATATAAATTATTTCCTCAATCCAGCTTTTAACGAAGTTGGATTTTTTTGTCTGAACCGTTGATTGAAGCTGATTATTTTGATTGATTTGATTTGTCTGAATTGGGATTCGTCGGATTAAGGGATTGACGGATTTGCGAAGATTGTTGTGAATTTAGTTTTAATCCAATTAATCCCTTAATCCGACGAATCCCAATTCAGACAAATCAAATCAATCAAAATAATCAGCTTCAATCAACGGTTCAGACAACCTTAATTAGAAATACCAACTCTTTGCTTACTATATGCATCAACCTTTAGTTCATTGATCATAAACAAAGCAACATCACCGGAATAAATTGTATGATTATTTACAACAGGAGGATAGGTAACATTTGTGGTGAAAACGCCTGTGGCACTTTTATCGACAATCTCAGGACAACAAACTAATGTCCAGTTTAAGTGTGAAGCTTTTAGTGATTCAAATGCCTTAAAATGTTCCTGGCTAACAGCATGATCTTTTAGTGGGAATTCTTTATCGTTAAATAAATAAGTATCATCAGGAGCATTTAAGATGCCATATCCACTTACAGCAACGATACGTTTTATATTAGTTTTATCCATTTGCTTAATAATATTTTTCATGCCGAGCGAGCGTGATTTATCCGTGCCATCGGTGCCGCCGTCTAATGCAGATAAAATAGCATCGCTGCCTTTTATAGCTTTATACACTTCACCTTCATCAAACAAAGTGCCGTGTATTAATTCAAGATTATCATCTTTTGGAAGATCTTCTGTATAAACATTTCTACCAAAAGCTTTTACTTTGTAGCCTTTGAATAAAGCTTGTTGTACCAATTGTTTACCAACTAATCCTGTTGCACCGAATATTGTGACTTGCATATTTTAATTGTTAAATAGTTTTATTGTTGAATTGTTAAATGGTTTGATTGTTTTATCGTTGAAGGGCAATGTAAGCATAACAATGCAACAATTTAACAATAAAACAATTGAACCATTTATTTGTTCCAGACATCTTTGTACTTGTCTTCGTTTTTTGTAAAGATTGCTTTAACAAAAGGACATAAAGGAAATATTTTCAGGTTATTTTCCCTAGCATAATTAACGGCGGCATCTATTAATTGCTGACCAACATGTTTGCCTTGCAATATATCATCAACCTCAGTATGTTGAATGATCATTAACTTACTATTTGGCATTGTATAGGTCATTTCAGCGAGAGGGGCATCATCACCCATTACAAAAAAAGAACCTTTTCTGTCCTCTTTTTCTTCGTGTTGTATTAGCATTAGTACAATTTTTATTGAATTTAGTAAAATAATTTTTTTATTAATCAAATCTGTCACATATTTGCAGTAACAAATGAAAAATCAATATACAAATAACAATAGTTGGTGGTGGCAAGCAATTTTCTAATTGTGTCGCTTAACTATTGGTATGTATTATAAATACTTTAATGAGCCCCGACACAATTGTGTTGGGGCTTTTTCTTTTTATTCTGAACGTGGATTTGGGAGGATTGATTGGATGAAAAGGATTTTTAGAATGTATAAATATTAAGGATCGATGTCAGAATTAAAATATAAGGAGATAACACAAAAGATAATTGGAGCTTCTATGAAAGTTCAATCCAAACTGGGGAACGGATTTCAGGAAGTTATTTATCAAAGAGCATTAGCTATTCAGTTGGAAGAAGAAGGCGTTAATTTTCAAAGAGAATTTAATATGCCTATATTTTACAATGAAAAACAAATAGGAGAAAGAAGAGTTGATTTTTTAATAGAAGAGAAAATAGCAGTAGAATTAAAAGCTATAACAAAACTTGAACCTGTAAATTTTACACAAGCAAGAAATTATTTAGAAGCATATAATTTGGAAGTAGGATTATTACTAAATTTTGGAGCAATAAGTCTCGACTTTAAAAGGATTGAAAATCCAAAATATAGACTTGAAGTTCAAAATCAATAAATCAAATCAATCCTCCCAAATCCAAGTTCAGACAAACATTCGACAAATGAAAAAAATAGAAATAACAACCACATCAAAAAAGATCCTAGCGGATGTATATACGCCGGTAGGAATATACCTGCGGTTAAGAGATAGGTTCAGGGATACGATCTTATTAGAAAGTACAGATTTTCATGCAGGAGAAAATAGTTACACTTTTATAGCTATCAATGCAATTGCAGGAATTGAGATTAGTAATACATCTGTAATGGAATTCAAATTACCGAATGCTGCACCTGAAAAAGTAACAATTGCAGATCCTGCAGAAGTGCCGCAACAGCTTTGGAATTTCATGCAGCATTTCGATATTAAAAAAGCTGCAACTAAACCTATAAATACTGCGCAAGGTTTATTTGGTTATACAACGTATGATGCGGTGCAGTTTTTTGATACAATACATTTGAGTAATCCGCAAGGAGCAAATCAGCAGTCGCAAATTCCGTTGATGCGTTATAGGTTGTATCAATACGTTATCGCTATCAATCATTTTAAAGACGAATTATATATCTGCGAAAATAAAATTGATGGAATTAAAAGTGAAGTAGATTTAGTTGAAGGTTTGATCAAGAGTAAAGATGTGCCGACATATCCTTTTAAAACAAAAGGTGAAGAAACATCTAATCTTACTAACGAAGAGTATCTCGACATTGTAAAAAAAGGAATTGGCAGTTGTCTTAGAGGAGATGTATTTCAAATCGTATTGAGCAGAAGGTTTCAGCAATCTTTTACAGGTGATGAATTCAATGTTTACAGGGCTTTAAGAAGTATTAATCCAAGTCCGTATCTATTTTATTTTGATTATGGCGATTATAAATTATTGGGTTCTTCACCGGAAAGTCAGGTAATTATACAAAACGGAAAAGCCGTTGTTCATCCCATTGCAGGAACATTTAAAAGAACAGGTGATGATGAATTGGATAAAGAACTAGCTGTAAAGTTGCAACAAGATCCGAAAGAGAATGCAGAGCATGTAATGTTGGTAGACCTTGCCAGAAATGATTTGAGCAGAATGTGTACGGAAGTAGAAGTGACACAATATAAAAAGATCAATTACTATTCTCACGTAATTCACATGGTGAGCGAAGTTGTTGGAAAAGTTCCTATAGCAACCAATCCATTTAAATTATTGGCAGTAAGTTTTCCTGCAGGTACATTGAGTGGTGCACCAAAATTTAAGGCAATGCAGCTGATCGATAATTATGAACCGACTGCAAGGAGTTATTATGGTGGTGCTATTGGTTTTATTGGTTTTGATGGAAGTTGCAATCATGCCATTATGATCAGAACTTTTTTGAGTAAGGATAATACATTGACATCACAAGCCGGTGCAGGAATAACAGTTGCAAGCAAACCAGAAAGTGAATTGCAGGAAGTAAACAATAAATTAAATGCATTGAAACAAGCTATTGAATTAGCACAAAATATTTAGGATGAAAATTTTAGTATTCGATAACTACGATTCTTTTACATACAATTTGGTTCATTTGGTGGAGAAGATCATGCATCAAAAAGTAGATGTCTTTCGCAATGACCAAATTGCTTTGGAAGATGTAAAAAAATATGATAAAATAATTTTATCACCAGGGCCAGGTGTGCCGAGCGAAGCCGGATTATTATTGCCATTGATAAAAGAGTATGCGCCAACAAAATCTATATTGGGCGTATGTTTGGGTCATCAGGCTATTGGCGAAGCTTTTGGTGGTAAGCTGACAAATTTAAAATCAGTATATCATGGCGTGGCAACACCAATAAAAATTATTAACCAACAATCACAGGTCTTGCACGGATTGGGAGATGAAGTTGAAGTTGGAAGATATCATAGCTGGATCATTGCTAACGAAGGATTTCCGGCTGAATTAGAAATAACAGCTACAGATGAAAATGGTTATGTAATGGCATTGCAACATAAAAAATATGATGTGCAAGGCGTACAGTTTCATCCGGAAAGTGTGTTAACACCGAATGGTGAACAAATGTTAAGGAACTGGTTGAAATAGTCTGAACCATTGATTGAAGTTGATTCTATTGATTGTTTTGATTGGTAGAATTCGATAGTTGAGACAGAAACAGAATGAAAAAAGCTAATAATATTTTAATCTAAAATCACACAAATCAGATTAATCAAAAAAATCAACGGTTCAGACAAACAAAATGAAAAAGATATTAAATTATTTATTCGAGCATAAAAACCTTTCGAGAGAGCAGGCTAAAGAAGTATTATTAAATATTTCTAAAAGTATGTATAGCGAAAGTGAAATAGCTGCCTTTGTAACGGTATACCTTATGCGCAGTATTACTATTGAAGAACTGCAAGGTTTCAGAGATGCATTGTTAGAATTGTGTGTGCCTGTAAATCTTCATGAGCATGATGTAATGGATATTGTTGGCACAGGTGGAGACGGAAAAGATACTTTCAATATTTCGACACTAAGTTGCTTTATTGTGGCGGGTACCGGAAATAAAGTTGCCAAGCACGGTAACTACGGAGCATCTTCTATCAGTGGCTCATCGAACGTGATGGAACAAATCGGGTACAAGTTCAAAAATGATGTTTCTGTATTAAAAAAAGAAATTGAAACGGCGAATATTTGTTTCTTGCATGCACCTTTATTTCATCCTGCATTAAAAGTTGTTGGCCCGGTAAGGAAGAGTTTAGGGATCAGAACATTCTTTAATATGCTAGGTCCGATGGTTAATCCGGCTATGCCGAAATACCAATTGGTAGGCGTTTACAGTTTAGAAATGGCAAGAATATATAATTACCTGTTGCAACAGAATGAAGGAGCATTCACTATAATACATAGTCTGGATGGTTATGATGAAATATCTTTAACAGGTGATACAAAGATCATTACCAATACAGGTGAAAAAGTAATGACAGCTGAACAATTAGGTAAGAGAACTGTAAATGCAATAGATATAAAAGGCGGAGATACTGTAGAAGCAGCTGCAAAAATATTTCTGGATATTTTGCAAGGTAAAGGCACTGCATCTCAAAATGCGGTGGTATTAGCCAATTCGGCCATGGCATTGCAATGTACAGGTAAGTATAAAGATTATGAAACGTCTTATCAGCTTGCTGCAGAGAGTTTAGAAAGTGGTAAAGCGTATGAGTGCTTAAAAAAATTAGTGAACTAATCGTCTTTGTCATTCAGAGCGAAGCGAAGAATCTAATCTTTAAATTATAAGGAATAAATATAAACGAGGGAATTAAAATAGATTGAATAAGATGCTTCGTTCCTCAATATGAAAAAACAGTAAATAAACATGAACGTACTTGATAAAATAATTGAGCAAAAGAGAATTGAAGTTGCTGAAAGAAAACTGACAGCTCCTATTCAACATTTAGAAGCGAGTGCTTTCTATGCACGTACTGTTTTGTCGTTAAAACAATTTTTACTGGATGAAACTAAAACTGGCATCATTGCCGAGTTCAAAAGAAAGTCGCCATCAAAAGGAATTATTAATGATAAGGTTGATGTGGAAGATGTTACAAAAGCATACACAAAATTTGGCGCCAGCTGTTTATCTGTTTTAACGGACGAACATTTCTTTGGCGGTTCAACAAAGGACCTTAAAAGGGCAAGAGTCAATCATATTCCGATTTTAAGAAAAGATTTTATTATTGATGAATACCAGATAATAGAAGCGAGAGCAATGGGCGCCGATGTTATATTGTTGATAGCAGCTTGCCTAACACCTGCACGCGTTAAAGAATTAGCAACCTTTGCAAAGAGCTTGCAACTAGAAGTATTATTAGAAATTCACAACGAAGAAGAGTTGCAACATATTTGTGCAGAGACAGAGATAGTGGGTGTGAACAATAGAGATCTAAAAACATTTACAGTAGATATAAATCGTTCAATTGAATTGAGTAAAAAAATTCCGGCAGATAAAATTAAAATTGCCGAAAGCGGTATTCATGATGTTGAAACAATTTGTATCTTCAAGAAGGCTGGTTTTAAAGGATTCTTAATTGGAGAAAATTTTATGAAACAGCCGGATCCAACGATTGCTTTTGCTGATTTTGTCAACCAACTAAAATTAACAATGCAATGAGATTAAAAGTTTGTGGTATTACGCAGGAAGAACAAATGACACAATTAGCAAGTGTCGGAGCCACTTTTGGCGGGTTTATTTTTTATCCAAAATCTCCCCGCTACGTATTACGTACCATGACGACCAGTCTTATTAAAAAAGAAAAAAATATTAACAAAGTAGGTGTATTTGTAAATGCCACAGTTGATGAAGTGTTACAAATGGTTGATGAGTGTCGCCTACACATGGTGCAATTACATGGCGACGAGACACCAAAATATTGCGAGAAGATTGCAGATTATATTTCAGTTGTGAAAGCTTTTAGAATAAGCGAAACAGATAACATTAGTTGGAGAATACAGGAATACATGAGTGTTTGTGATATGTTTATGTTTGATACGGAAGGTGCAGGATACGGAGGAACTGGCAAAAAATTCAATTGGGATATGTTGAACGGTGTTGAAGTCGGTAAGCCCTATTTTTTAAGTGGAGGAGTAGAACCTACCGATGCAGAAAAGTTGAAATTGTTTGCCGAAAAGCCAGAAGCCAAAGCATTATTTGCAGTAGATATTAATAGTAAATTTGAAGTAGCAACGGGTATTAAAAATATGGAACTAATTAAAAAATTTGCACAAGAAATAAAATAATAAATATGAATATCAAAGTATGTGGCATTACACAAATGAAGCAATTGCAACAATTAGATGGATTGAACATTGATTTTGCGGGATTTATTTTTCATAAAGATTCTCCCCGTTATGTTGGTGATAAAATATCAAAAGAAGAATTACAGTCTGCCGATTTTGATGTAAAAAAAATAGGCGTGTTTGTAAATTCAAGCTATGATGAGATAATGGAAGCTGTTGAAGATTACGGATTAGATATTGTTCAGTTACATGGCGATGAAACACCAGAATTATGTGAACAATTAATGGAAGAAGTAGAAGTAATAAAAGTATTCAATATTGGCAGTGAGGATATTTCTATAGATGAAATGGTGGCGGATTATGATGAAGTATGCGACTATTATTTGTTTGATGCAAAAGTGGGAGATACTATCGGCGGTACAGGTACAAAATTCGACTGGAAGAAAATTGCAAAAAGCAAAATAGAAAAACCATTCTTTTTAAGCGGCGGCATTAGCGTTGATGATATCGCACAAATAAAAGCGTTTAAACATCCTGATTATTTTGGTATTGATGTGAACAGCAAATTTGAAAAAAGTCCGGGAGTTAAAGACATGGCGTTGCTGTTACAATTGAAGCAAGGATTGAAAGGTAAAAAGTAAAAGCTATGATTCTCGTAAGAACAGCGACTGCGAATGATCTGCCTGCAATGTTGGTTATTTATAATGATATTATAATAAATACAACAGCTGTATATGATTACGAGCCTCATACAATTGAAATGCGCCGGCAATGGTTTACAACAAAACAAGAACAAGGGTTCCCAGTTTTTGTTGCAGAAGAAAATGGAGTGATAGTAGGTTTTAGTTCTTTCGGAACATTTAGAGCATGGACAGGATTTAACCATACAGTAGAAAATTCTATTTATGTTTCTGCTGAACATAGAGGCAAAGGAATTGGAAAATTATTATTACCTCCTTTGATCGATGCAGCTAAAGAATTAAAACTTCATGCGATCGTTGCGGGAATTGATGCAACAAATATGGTGAGTATCAAACTACATGAAAAATTCGGTTTTGTAGAAGTGGCACACTTTAAAGAAGTAGGCTACAAGTTTGATCGATGGCTTGATTTGGTGTTTATGGAATTGATAGTATAATATTGTCTGAATTGGGATTCGCAGGATTTTGGGATTAATTGGATTTTTAATTCGCTAATCCCAAAATCCATTAATCCCACGAATCCCAATTCAGACAAAAAAGTTCAATAAAGGTATACAGCTGAAGTGAGTGACACAACGATGTTTAATTAATAACAAAAAGATGACAACAAAAGAAAATATATTCTCAGTAGATGAACACGGTTATTACGGAGATTTTGGTGGTGCATTTATTCCTGAAATGTTATATCCGAATGTAAAGCAATTGCAGGATGAATATTTGAAGATAATGTATGATGATGCTTTTCAAAAAGAGTTTCAATATTTGTTGAGAGATTATGTAGGCCGCCCATCACCATTATTTTTAGCGGAGAGATTGAGCAAAAAATATGGCACATCCATTTATTTAAAACGCGAAGATCTTAATCATACAGGTGCGCATAAGATCAACAATACCATCGGACAAATTTTATTGGCACAACGTTTAGGCAAGACAAGAATTATTGCCGAAACAGGCGCAGGTCAACATGGTGTAGCAACAGCAACAGTTTGTGCGTTAAAAGGAATGGAATGTATTGTGTACATGGGCGAAAAAGACATAGAGCGTCAGGCACCAAATGTAGCAAGAATGAAAATGTTGGGTGCAAAAGTTATTCCAGCAAAAAGCGGCAGCAAAACATTAAAAGATGCAACGAACGAAGCGATAAGAGATTGGATAAATAATCCCATTGATACGCATTATATAATAGGAAGTGTTGTTGGTCCGCATCCTTATCCGGATATGGTGGCGCGTTTTCAAAGTGTTATCAGCGAAGAAATAAGAAAGCAATTATTAGAAAAAACAGGAAGTGAATTACCAACGCATGTGGTTGCTTGTGTTGGCGGTGGGAGTAATGCAGCAGGTTCTTTTTATCATTTCTTAGATGATCTTTCTGTAAAATTAGTTGCTGTTGAAGCAGCGGGACATGGTATAAACAGCGGCCTAAGTGCAGCAACAACACAATTAGGAACTCCTGGTATTTTGCATGGCAGTAAAAGTTATGTTATGCAAACTGCAGACGGTCAGGTAGTAGAACCACACAGTATTTCAGCAGGATTGGATTATCCAGGTATTGGTCCGTTACATGCACATTTATATAAAAGTGGTCGTGGTATATTTATGAGTGCCACTGATGATCAGTCACTAGCTGCCGCATTTGAATTAACAACTTTAGAAGGAATCATTCCTGCATTAGAATCTGCACATGCACTACACGCATTGAATGATATCAAATTTGCAAAAACGGATGTAGTAGTAGTATGTTTAAGTGGAAGAGGTGATAAAGATATGGCGACTTATATGACGGCAATGGAGGCGAAAAAGTAATAAGGCAAAAGTGAAAACCAAAAACCAATAATAATGAAAACTAAAAAGGCATTCACACTAAATCATAAAAGCATCAAAGCCCCCTTCAGGGGGTTGGGGGTTATTCTTCTTGTATTATTCGCTTCCTGTAAAGGCGGTTCATACATTAATCATGATCTGAAAGCGGAAAGAATAGGAGATTGCTCTGCAACACTAACAGCGTGCACAATGACAGAAAATACCTTCGGTGAACATTATGAATTCAACCGTTGCCTGGTAGAAGGTTTTAATACGGATGATTATTTAATAGAAAGAAAAGGAGATACGCTTGTACTCTCTTTCCCAAAAGAACAGGCAAATGAGCAGAAGGCATTATATAAATTAAACCTTGATATACATGCCAGTCCGAAATATAATTTTATAAAATTAGGAAAAGAGGTCTTACAGATCACTCCGGTAAATTAATACAATGAGTAAAATACAAATGCTTTTCAAAAATAAAACCAGCAAAGTGCTAAATGTTTATTGTACTGCAGGCTATCCTGAATTAAATAGTACAGTTCCGGTAATGAAAGCATTACAACAAAACGGTGCAGATCTGATTGAAATAGGAATGCCATACAGCGATCCGCTAGCGGATGGTGAAGTAATACAAGATAGCGGCAGTAAGGCTTTAGCAAATGGTATGACGATTGCTGTTTTGTTTGAGCAACTTAAAAATTCATCGAAAGAAATTACAGTTCCTGTCATATTGATGGGCTACATGAATCCTGTAATACAATACGGCTTCGAGAAATTTTGTGCTAAAGCAGCAGAGGTAGGCGTAAGCGGATTAATATTACCCGATTTACCAATCTATGAATTTGAAACACAATACGGATCAATCATAAAAAAATACGGATTAGATTTTATCTTTTTGGTAACACCCGAAACAAGCGAAGACAGAATAAGAAAAATTGATACGTTGACTACAGGATTTATTTACGCAGTATCATCGTCTTCAACAACGGGTAATAATAAAGCTATTGCAGATCAGGAACCATATTTCAAAAAACTGCAATCCATGAAATTGAACAATCCAATATTAGTAGGCTTTGGCATAAAAGATAAGGTCACTTTTGGTGCAGCTTGTCGCGATACAAACGGTGCCATTATAGGTAGTGCATATATAAAAGCTTTGGCTAATACGAAGGATATCAACACTACAACTAAAGAATTCTTAAATACCGTTTTAGGTTAATACTTCTCCATAAAACCAGTTAAATTGCACCTTCAATCATCTTGCTATGAAGCGAATTTTTCTTTTATCGATGTTATTACCTGTTGTGATCTTTGCTCAGGTTAAACCGAAAGCAAAAACAACGGCAACAACAAATACGCCTGAAGGGTTTACTATCAATGGAACTATAACCGGTTTCGATGATGGAGCAACGGTAGCTTTATTAAACGGACAAACCGGTGCGCAATTAGATCAGACCACCATAACAAAAGGCAAATTTTCTTTCAAGGGAAAAATGGATGAACCTGATTTTAGGATATTATTATTCAACGGACAACCACCGTTTATTACTCTTTTTTTAGATAACAGTGACCTGAAAATAATGGGAGATAAAGCAACGTTGGATCATGTAGTGACTAAAGGTTCTGTATCCAATAAAATTTTTACTGAGTATAATAGTGAAATAACACCTTATCAATATTTGTTTAACGATGATGCCCCCCCTTACGATTCAGCAGCAACAGCAAAGGCAGCTGCAATAAGTGAAAACTTTGCAAAAAAATATCCTAACTCGGATGTTGCGGCATTTGCAGTGATTCGTTTTAATCAGGTTACTGAAGATGAAAAAACAACGGAAGAATTATACAATAGCTTAACCGAATCCGTGAAAGGATCCAGTTTAGGTAAATATATTGCACAAGTGATCGCGGATGCACAAAGAACGCCTATCGGTTCGAAGGTGCCTGATTTTACTCAAACAGATACAGCAGGTAATCCGGTAAGTCTTTCGTCTTTCCGTGGAAAATATGTGCTGGTTGATTTTTGGGCAAGTTGGTGCAGACCATGCAGAGCAGAAAATCCTAACGTGGTTGCTAATTATGATAAATATAAAGATAAAAACTTCACTGTCTTAAGCGTATCCTTAGATCAGGCAAAACCGGCTTGGCTCGATGCTATAAAAATGGACGGGTTAGCCTGGACAAATGTCAGTGATCTGCATGGCTGGAGTAATGCGGTTGCACAACAATTCGGTATAATAAATATCCCTCAAAATATTTTAGTAGCGCCCGACGGAACATTAGCGGGTAAAAATTTACGCGGCCCTAAATTGAACAGAAGATTAAGCAGGTTGTTAAAATAATTTTAGTTACCGGCATTTGTATTTCAATTAAGCTTCAGTGGCGTCGCACATTTCAGCGGGTATAACTTTATTTAGCTTTTATCGAAGCTAAGGTTGTTGGTCAAGCGTAGACATAGAAATGTAAATAATTAATTATCTTGTGTCTTGACTACACAATTACCATAATTTAATTATGGAGTTTGCAGGTTTTATATTATTATTTATGGGTTTAGTTTATGCTATTTATCCTAGGGTTAATTCATTATGGCCATCAAAAGATAAAAGTAAAACCACTTCAAAAGATTATTTAAAAAGCATTAGAATAGCGGGATTTGTTTCTATTGTGATTGGAGTTACTTTATTAATCTGCAATTTTTTATTAAACTATTAATTTCCTTTTTTGATACTCGTGATCTAGTAGGAAAGGGACGTTGTTGAAAAACGTAAATATCCGATTCGCACTCAGTGAAACTTAGTGACCTCAGTGTCTCAGTGGTTAAACCATAAGCTGCCTCTTATACAATTGCACCGTATTCTCCAATCCCAAATAAAGTGCATCGCAAATCAACGCATGCCCAATAGATACTTCCAACAATCCCGGAATATTCTGAGCAAAATATTTTAAATTCTGCAGATCAAGATCGTGTCCTGCATTAATACCTAAGCCTAATTCATTTGCTTTTTTTGCGGCAACAATATATGGCTTAATAGCGGCTTTTTTGTTGACAGCGTATTGTTTAGCATACCCTTCAGTGTACAATTCAATTCTATCAGTTCCTGTAGCAGCAGCACCCTCTACCATTTCAACAACAGGATCAACAAATATTGAAACGAGGATATTTGCTTTTTTAAATATAGCGATCATTTCTTTTAAATAAGT
>DATHNB010000229.1:0-13557 GCA_035486495.1 Ferruginibacter sp.
TTCAGTAACAATTTTATTAATGATATGATCAACATTCCCCACACCAACCATCGCACCGGCAGCCATACAACGTTGTCCCGCACATCCGCTCATACTTGCTACAACATTTGCTGCTGTCATATCTTCTTTAGCATCTGGCAATACCATCAAATGGTTTTTCGCACCACCCAATGCTAAACATCTTTTATAATTTGATGTGGCTCTTTTGTAAACAATCTTCGCCACTTTAGTTGAGCCGACAAAAGACACAGCTTCAATTCCTGGGTGATCGCAAATCGAATTCACAATATCAACATCACCATGCACAATATTGAAGACACCATCTGGCAAGCCTGCTTCTTTTAACAGTTCTGCTATACGACCGATACTTAATGGTACTTTTTCTGATGGCTTGATGATCATGCAATTGCCCAATGCGATGGCATTTGGTATTGTCCAGTTCGGCACCATACTCGGAAAATTGAATGGAACGATTGAGGCCACAACTCCTAATGCTACATGTTCTGTTCTACATTCCACACCTCTGCTAACTTCCAATACTTCGCCCGTAACCAGCTGTGGTAATGATGTTGCGAATTCTGTCAGCTCAATACATTTTTCTATCTCTGCAACAGATTCACTGTATACCTTTCCATTTTCTTCACTGCATAATTCTGCTAATTCCTTTAATTTTTTTTCCAACAAATATTTATAGCGAAAGAAAACCTGTATACGTTCTTTGATCGGTGTCTTACTCCATGTGGGAAAAGCAGCTTTGGCAGACTGAACAGCTACATCCAGATCTTGCGAAGTTGATAATGGAACAGTAGATAATAAAGTGCCATCAACAGGAGAAATTACCTCCAACGTTTTATTAGACGAAGCATTTACAAATTTGCCATTAATATAATTCTGGACAGGAGAATACTTCATTACTGTTTTTTAAATTAGATAGAAATTGGTTATGTAATTTAACCATAAAATGGCATGTAGCAATAGTAAGCAGCAAGACTACTTTATTCAAAAACAACAGTCTTATTTTTGTAAACAGATACCCTGTCTTCAAATACCAGGCGAAGTGCTTTTGCCAATACTGCCGTTTCAATTTCTTTGCCGGCTTTCATCATATCTGATGCTGTAAGTGAATGATTGACAGGAATAATTTGCTGCGCGATGATCGGCCCTTCGTCTAACTCATCGGTAACAAAGTGTGCCGTGGCGCCAATTAATTTTACACCACGTTCAAATGCCTGTTTGTAAGGATTTGCTCCCGCGAATGCCGGCAAAAAAGAATGATGGATATTGATGAGTTTTATAGGAAATTTTGCTACAAATTTTGGCGATAAAATACGCATGAATTTTGCCAACACAATATAATCTAGAGTATATTTTTCTATTTTTTCGGCAACTCTTTGTTCAAACGTTTCTTTACTTATTTCTTCATGAGAAACTAAATAAAATGGTACATCAAAACGCTCGCAAATATTTTGTAATGTATCATGATTACCGATCACACATTGAATTTTTGCACCCAATGTTCCAAAATAATTTCTGATCAGTATATCTGCCAGGCAATGGTATTCTTTTGTTACAAGAATCACTACTTTTTTTTGTGGCAGCTCATTTATACTTATTGTTACATCTTTCGGTAATACATCTTTTAACTTCTTTTCCAGCGTAGCTTCATCCTTATGTTTTTCTATTTCTAACCGCATATAAAAACGGTTCTCTACCTTATCTACATGCTCACGCATAGAAATAATATTGAGCTGTTCCTTTGCCAGAATTCCTGAAATAGACGCTACAAGTCCTACCTGATCTTTACACTGAATAACAATGATCATAATCGAAAAATTATACCATGAAAATTATACAATATTAATGGAATATAACGTTATAGTAACTGTTATGCAATATGAACGATATAATTTTAGACACAAGCAGTCAATTGCGTTAACCGAAACTTTATGATGGATCGAACTAACACTTCTTCTTATGTGATACAACATCACCATTATTTACCGTTTTATAGAATAAGTGTAAAATGACCAAGACTTATATTGGCTATCTAGAATATTTTAATTGAAAAATTATGAATCCCGGAAAAATCTTTACTTCAGTCGCATTTATTTTAACTGCTCTTATTCTTGCCTGTTCCTTTTTTTGGACAAGTGCATTATTTGCATTTGTATTGGTAGGACCATTAATTTATATGGGCATTTCCGATATGACCCAAAAAAAACATTCTATCAAACGAAACTTCCCCGTGATAGGCAGGTTACGTTATCTGTTAGAAAAAATTCGTCCGGAGATCTATCAATACTTTATTGAATCGGATACAGATGGCACACCCGTAAATCGTAACGACAGAGCCGTAATTTACCAACGTGCTAAACAACAAATTGACACAACTCCTTTTGGCACCCAGTTAAATGTATATGAAGAAGGTTATGAATGGATGACACATTCCATACAGCCAATCGATTTTCAAAAAATGGATCATGATCCTCGTGTTACTGTTGGAGCCGGACAATGCCGACAACCTTATAGCATGAGCATCCTGAATGTATCAGCCATGAGTTTTGGATCATTAAGTAAAAATGCTATTGAAGCATTAAATGGCGGCGCACAAATTGGCGGGTTTGCACATAATACGGGTGAGGGTGGGTTAAGTCCATATCATTTAAAACATGGCGGAGATATTGTTTGGCAAATAGGCACAGGATATTTTGGCGCACGTACGCCCGATGGAAAATTTTCTGAAGATGCTTTTAGAAAAAATGCTACGCTGCCGCAGGTAAAAATGATCGAATTAAAATTATCACAAGGTGCCAAACCGGGGCACGGCGGTATTTTACCCGCTGTAAAAAACACGCCTGAAGTTGCTGCCATACGTTTAGTTGAACCTGGTGTTACAGTTTACTCACCTCCATCACATAGTGCCTTTTCTTCTGCTACGGAACTGATTCAATTTTTGAATAAACTGCGCGAGTTATCCGGTGGAAAGCCTGTAGGATTTAAACTCTGCATAGGTATCAAAAGCGAATTTATTTCTATCTGCAAAGCGATGATAAAATTAAACAGCTATCCCGATTTTATAACAATTGATGGTGGCGAAGGAGGCACCGGTGCAGCACCTCCTGAATTCACTAATTCTGTTGGTATGCCCATGTTGGATGGATTGGTTTTTGCAGATAATACGTTGCGCGGTTTTGGAATTCGCCATCATATAAAAATTATTGCTTCGGGGAAAGTGTTTAATGGTTTTCATATTGTAAGAGCAATGGCTCTAGGTGCGGATGCCTGCAATAGCGCTCGTGCCATGATGATCGCGTTAGGATGTATACAGGCATTGCAATGCAATACAAACACTTGTCCTACCGGTGTTGCAACACAAAATCCGGCTTTAACAAAAGGATTGGTTATTGAAGATAAAAAACACCGCGTTGCCAATTTTCATAGACGCACAGTTGAGAGTTTTGCAGAATTATTGAGTGCAGCAGGATTGAGTGATCATTCAAAACTGGATCGGTCTTATATTTATAAACGTGTATCGCCTAATGTTATAAAGACTTATGAAGAAATTTATCCTACAATGATCGATGGCACTTTTCTTAACGGACAATTAGTTAATGGAGATCACACCAGCATTGTATAATGATCAGTTGCAAAGATTCATATTGATTTACTGGATCTTTGCAACTACATAAGGCTTAACCTCTCCTTCACGTGTTGCAGGATTTAAAAACTGCAGACTGAGTGAGGTGACATGAAAATCATCTCCTTCAAATTCTATTGTATATTTTTTTTCTGCTTTATCCAGATCAGCAATTTTATTTTTATCTGTAATTATTAAATAATCTCCCGGCAATAACTGATTCGTTGAATCTTTATGACCAATAATTGATCGCGCATAAAAATCTAATGAATGAATATCATTCTCCTGGTACAAATAAACATGGTCAACAGGTATATCGCTTTCATGTATCCATCTGCCAACGACACTTCCCATTTGATAACTTAGTAATGCCGGATATACAGCATAATTTAGAAACAGATTAACACCCATGATCGTAAAAAGACAGATCGTTAATATGCGCGGCATCTCTCTATTTCTTTTAAAGAACAAATAGTAGAATACAATAAATAAAAACAATGCTACATAAGCAACCCATGATGGTATACTGGTGAAACAATAGCACAAAAGAAAAATCAGCGCGATCCATAATAAAGTGAAAACCACAAAATGCATCCACAGCAATGATTTTTTAAACCGATATGAATACCTTTCTTCAAAAAGTAATGCATATAAAAATTTAGCTGTAATAATTGCTGCAAAAGGAAATACAACAAAAATATAGTGTGGCAATTGGTATTTACTCATTCCCAAAGCCAGGTAAGTTAATAAAAATCCTCCCATGCAGATCCATTCCTGATCAGGTAATAATTTGAATTTTTGTTTCACCAGCTGTTTAACCTCTTCAAAAAATGCTATCAGGAAGAACAATATCCATGGTAAAAAAGACCACAACATATTTTGTAACAAGAAGAATATGTTGGCACCATTGTTCCATTCAGATTCACCGGTAATACGGCCGAAACTTTGTGTCCAAAAATAAAACCGTAACCCCGATACGCCAGTTTTATTAATTACCATTTTTTCAGGATGCAGATCAAATTGCTGGTACAAACCTATACACATTGGCAACAGTAACAATCCTATAATAAGAATGCCCAAAATATATTGCCATCTAAAAAACATTTTAAAATTCCTCTGCAGAACAAACTGCGAACCAAAAGCAAATATGGGAACAAATAATGCGATAGGGCCTTTAGTGAGTAATCCACCAGCAATACCAATAAATGCCAATATAAAATGTAGCAGCTTATCATTTTTATACCATTCGGCCAATTGCCAAATGCTAAAAATTACCCAGCTCATTAAAATAGTATCTGTACGTACATCATGATTAATAAGAAATAATGCCTGACATGATGCCAATACGATCGCCGAAAGCACGGCCACTTCTTTCTTATAATAAAGACCTGCAAATTTGAACGTAGAAAAAATAGCGAATAAAGAAAAAAGAAAAGAAGGAAAACGATAAGCAAAATTATTAACGCCAAATATTTTCATACTCAATGCGCTTACCCAAAATAGAAAAGGTGGTTTATCTAAATAATCTTTTCCAAAATCATATACTTGCAAAAAATGTCGGGATGCAAGCATTTCCCTACTCATAGATGCATACTGTGCGGCATCGACATCCATCACATCAACACCAAAACCGATCAGGTAAATAATACAGATACCTGCAAAAATGTACGTTGTTAATTTAAGCATAATGAAAATCGCGATTTCGCCTTACTAATAGACCGTTTTTGTGTCGAAAAATATTTGCTGATGCCCACCCAACTGAACAACCTAGAATAGTTCCTGCAAGTACATCAAACGGATAATGAACCCCTACATATATTTGTGCATAGCTGATTACTGCGGCCCAAATAAAAAATAGGTATGCCCAATTCCCGATAAAGGAACGAAAAGTAATGAAAATAAACATAGCTAACCCAAAATGATTTGCCGCGTGTGATGACATAAAGCTTTCATTTCCACCACAACCAACCAACAAACGTACGTTTGATGAAAAATCAGGATCGCAACAAGGCCTTAATCTTCCGATCAAAGGTTTAAATACCCTGCTACTAATACTATCCGTAATCGCTACCGTAACAATAGCATACAATATAAACCACCATCCCTTCTTTCCAAAAGATATAACAACAAACAGGAATAAGAAAATATATAGAGGTATCCAGGTTGTAGGTTCACGCACTATCGGCATCAATTTATCTAAAAATTTAGAAGTGCCGTCATTGTTTATTTTTAGAAACAACCATTTATCAAAGTCAATTATTTTTTTCATTACTTACCTATATAAAAATATTGTTAGTAGAAATGCTTCCCGTCAATATTAAGTTGACGCAAAAAAAGAAATTTAATGTTAATAAATCGTAAAGGAATGATTAATAAAAGCCTTTTGTGTTAAGTTTAACGGACTGAAATCAGTCTTTGCCACTTATAATTTTTTCTTGCCGTTCATGAACAAATCATATTACAAAAATTAGTGGCATACCTTAGCCGAAAATATATTTTTTAAACAATACCAGTCGGTATAGATTTGTATATATTAAGGAACAATCAAAATGAGCAAGGCGGAAAAAACAAGACAATTTATCATCGAAAAGACGGCTCCTATCTTTAATACGAAAGGGTATGCAGGTACTTCATTAAATGATATGACAGCTTCTACAGGTTTAACAAAAGGTAGTATCTACGGCAATTTCACAAATAAGGATGAAGTAGCACTCGCTGCATTTGATTATAACTTACAACAGGTAGGCAATATAATCAGTGATGAAATGAATAAGAAGGAATCTATTCAGGATAAATTATTGGTTTATGTTACCGTTTATAGTAATTGCTTAAAGCAAACATTTCCTACGGGAGGTTGCCCTATTTTGAATACAGCTGTTGAAGCGGACGACACACATCCTGAATTAAGAAAAAAAGCGATGTCGGCAATTCTATCCTGGAAACATAAAATTACAAACCTGATTGAAAAAGGTATTGAAAATAAAGAATTCAATGCGGCTATAGATTCAGAGGAAATAGCATTAACCATTATTGCTATGATCGAAGGTGGCACAATGCTTGCGAAGCTTACAGGTAAATATGATCATAGAAAATCTGTGATGAAATCTGTAGAAAGATTAATAAAAGGTTTGGCAAAGTAATCTCAAAAGAAAAATATTATATTCATACAACCTAAATCAATCCAATTATGAACACAAACATCGGCATATCAGATGCCAACACAAAAGCAGTTGCATTAGAACTAAACAAATTATTAGCCAACGAAGTTGTATTGTACATCAAAACACGCAATTACCATTGGAATATTGAAGGATCGAATTTTTTAGAAATTCACAAATTTTTAGAAGGCCAATACGGAGATCTTGAAGAAATAATTGATAGCGTTGCTGAAAGAATACGCACTATCGGACATTATGCAGAAGGCAGATTAGTAGATTTTTTAAAGTTAACCTCTTTGTTAGAACCTGATAATACGCCTGATCAAAAGAAACAATTAAAAAATTTATTAGACGATCACGAAACGATCATACGCGAGCTACGTGTATTGATAACAAAATTTGCCGATGAAAATAAAGATCTTGGTACAAGCGATTTTGTTACAGGCTTATTGGGTAAACATGAAAAAATGGCCTGGTTTCTTCGTTCTTACCTAAAATAGTAAAATAATCAAATCAACAAAAAAGTCTTCTCATAACAATTTCTGAGGAGGCTTTTTTGTTAATAGAGTTCTTGTTAATAACAACATGCTTTATATATTTGTGACAGTATAACTCACAGTTACTGCTGATAAGCAATTATGAAAAGATTCACCCTGTTCTATTTACTTTATTTTTCTATCAATGCTGCATTTGGTCAGAGCACTACTGCTAAACACGAACTTGGTTTAATTACAGAAAATGATTCTTACATTTCTGAATATCAGGATAAATATTATACCAATGGAATATTTTTATTCTACAGGTATTTAGCCAACACCAATAAACCAAACATCAATAAAAAGATAATAGAGTTCAAAGTAGGACAAGAAATATACAATCCTTATCATGGGGATGCCTATGTAAAAGAATTACAAGACAGACCCTTTGCCGGATATTCATTTGCAGAAGCAAGCATTAATAAATTTTATCAGAATGAATCTGTTCTAAAACTCACCGGGCAATTAGGGATATTAGGCCCGGGTTCTCAGGCAGAGCAAGTGCAAGATGCTTACCACGAATGGTTTCATTTTTACACTCCAAACGGATGGCAATACCAGATACAAAACTCTCCTGGTGTGCAGTTTAATTTATTTTATTCAGAAAAATTACATCCGTCTGCACCAAGTGAACAGCTTGATATAAATGGATTTGCAGATATAAAAATAGGAACCATCCATACATCAGCCACAATCGGCATTTTGAGCAGAATCAGTTTAATGGATTTGGCACCCATATTTAATTCCAACATATATGGAGCCTCCGTCGGAAAAAATAATCTGGATAATAAAGAAGCTTATTTCTATATATCACCGCGTGTTAATTATACTTTGTATGATGCAACTATTCAAGGTGGGTTGTTTGATAATAACAGTCCCGTTGTGTATGGTGTGGTTCCTTTCAGGTTAAATGTGGAAACGGGCGTACGCTTTCGATTTAGAAAAATGAATTTGTCTTATAGTGTTATTTTCAACTCGAAAGAAGTTCAAAATAATATGGATAAACGGGATCAGTACGGCAGTATCGCTTTTTCTGTTTTAATGTAATTGAACGAAAATTTTTATTCACTTGCTTCGTATAAACGAAGTTGATTTTTTGCAGCAGTAATTTCATCTTGCAGCTTATTCACCTTTTCTAATAAGTAAGCGATGGTTTCAATGCCTTCAAGGTTTATATCCATTTCATAATGAAGTCTTGATAATTTTTCCAAATGTTGTAATTGTTCTGCAGGAATAAAAATAGTTTCTTTGATCACAACAATTTCCAGCAAGCCTGACTGATGAAGTGAGTGTATGAATGATATCTCAACATTATGGTAAATGCAAAATTGATTGACGTCGATCAAATTTTCTGTTGCTGTCTGCATAGTTTTATAATTTAGACAATTCAGTAAATAGTGCTTTTTGCTTTTCCGTTAAGTTAGTTGGTATTTTTATTTGATAGGTAACATACAAATCACCAAACTCACCTTCTTTTTTATAGACAGGTGCGCCCTTTCCTTTCAATCTTATTTTAGTTCCGTTCTGTGTTTCGGGAACTACTTTTAATTTTACTTTTCCATTTAAAGTTTCAACCATTACTTCTCCACCGAGTACTGCTGTGTACAGATCAATTTCTACTGTCATATTCAAATCATTTCCTGAACGTTTAAAAATAGGATGGTTGGCAATTACAAACGTGATATACAAATCACCCGCAGGACCGCCATTTACACCTGCACCACCGTGTCCTTTTAATTTAATTATTTGTCCGTTTTCAACACCTGCGGGAATAGTAATGCGGATATTTTTACCATCAACCGTTAAGGTTTGTTGATGCGTTGTTAATGCATCAATTAAGCTTAATTGTATCTCTGTGTTGTAATCTTGTCCTCGATATTTTGTTTGTCTGCTTTTACTTC
The DNA here is from genome assembly GCA_035486495.1 of Ferruginibacter sp. Classification (GTDB taxonomy): domain Bacteria; phylum Bacteroidota; class Bacteroidia; order Chitinophagales; family Chitinophagaceae; genus Ferruginibacter. Next base: position 9,233 of record DATHNB010000229.1, read on the forward strand.
TGCTGCTTCCGCCGAACATAGAACCAAAGAAATCCGAAAAATCATCTTCACTAAAATTATTGAAGCCGCTGTTAGCATCACGCGATCTTTGTTGCGAACGTGCCGCTTGCGCATATTGATCACCATGTTGCCAATCCTTTCCGTACTGATCGTATTTTTTTCTTTTTTCAGGATCACTCAATACTTCATTCGCTTCATTGATCTGCTGAAATTTTTTGTGTGCTTCTTTATCGTTGGGATTCAGATCAGGATGCAACTTCCTGGCTAATTTCCGATAGGCTTTTTTTATATCCTCTGCAGAAGCAGTTTTAGGAACGTCTAATGCTTTATAGTAATCAACGAAGTCCATTGTTGTTATTTTGTATGTACGAATTTACTGAAAATAAAAAGCCTCGCTGAAATTAATCAACAAGGCTTTTTGTCGGGATGGCAAGATTCGAACTTGCGACCTCCTCGTCCCAAACGAGGCGCGATAACCGGGCTACGCTACATCCCGAACGTAAAACTATTTGTATGGGTTTATTGGGAGCACCCTAACAAGACATTTATAAGAACTTTGAGCGGAGAAGGTGGGATTCGAACCCACGGTACAGTTTAACCCGTACGACGATTTAGCAAACCGTTCCTTTCGGCCTCTCAGGCACCTCTCCTACCTGACCTTATTTTACTAAGGGGTGGCAAAAATACAATTCAGTAACGTAATCCCCAAAACAAAATGGTATTTATCTGGAAATAAATTTTGTAAGTAAATCTTGTCTGAATTGGGATTCGTCAGATTAATGGATTTTGGGATTAGCGGAGTAAAATCCTGTTAATCCCAAAATCCCGCGAATCCCAATTCAGACAAAGAAAAAAGCAAAAAAAATCCGGATTCATTGCTGAATCCGGACAGTATTTTGAATGTATATATTTTACATAGCTGCTAATTGTACTTTTTGTTGTAATTCCAACACGCTTTCTTTAAAGAGACTATCAGTATCCATAATATCCTTAACTGTCTGACAGCTGTGGATCACCGTTGTATGATCTCTTCCGCCAAAATGTTCGCCAATAGTTTTTAATGAGTTCTTAGTAAAAGCTTTTGCCAAGAACATCGTGATCTGACGCGCCTGAACGATCTCGCGTTTACGTGTTTTTTGTAATAACTTATCATAAGGCACATCGAAATATTCACATACCATTTTTTGAATGGCATCGATCGTGATTTCTTTGCTGGATGATTTTACAAAATTGCGTAAAACCTTTTTCGCTAATTCAAGGTCTATTTCTCTTTTGTTCAATGAAGATTGAGCCAATAAAGAGATCATGGCACCTTCTAACTCACGGATATTGCTATTGATATTATAAGCGATGTACTTAACAACTTCTTTCGGCATTTCAAGACCGTCATTCTTCATCTTCTTTTCCAAGATCTCGATCTTAGTATCATAATCAGGCGCTTGTAAGTCTGCGCTTAATCCCCAACGGAAACGACTCAATAATCTTTCCTGCACACCTTCTAAATCTTTCGGTGGCTTATCGCTGGTTAATATTAATTGTTTACCGCTTTGGTGCAAGTGATTAAAAATAGAGAAGAATGCATCCTGAGATTTTTCTGCCCTGTTAAAAAACTGTACGTCATCAATGATCAATACATCTATCAATTGATAGAAATGTATAAAATCGTTGATAGCATTATTGCGACCATGATCGATAAACTGATTGATGAATTTTTCTGAACTTACATACAGCACCACTTTGTTATGGTGAATACGTTTAACCTCATTACCTATTGCCTGAGCCAAATGTGTTTTGCCCAAACCAACACCACCATAAATAACCAAAGGATTAAATGAAGTAGCGCCCGGTTTTTCTGCCACTGTTTTACCAGCACGACGAGCAACGCGGTTACAATCTCCTTCTATAAAACTATCAAATGTATAAGCACTGTTTAATTGGGGATCGATCTGCATCTTCTTTAGCCCCGGTATTACGAACGGATTCTTAACTGGGTTATTTATGACTAAAGGAAAATCCATTTCGTTGTTTGCAAATGATTTAAATCCATGTCCGGGAATATCCATTGTCAACGGCTTGTTTTTACTATTGCCGCTATCAACCATTATTCTATATTCCAGTCTTGCTTCTTTTCCTAGTTCCCTTTTTAATGTTTTTGCTAATAAGCTAACATAATGTTCTTCCAGGTATTCGAAAAAAAACTGACTTGGTACTTGAATCGTTAAAACCTTGTCTTTTAATCCAACTGGCTTGATAGGTTCAAACCATGTTTTAAAATGCTGCCATTCTACAATGTCTTTGATTATCTCAAGGCAATTAGTCCATACTTTATCAAAAACTTTATCCATTATACCTTAAGTATTTTTATTATTTCTTTTGTAAATTTTTTCTTCTAGCAAAGCAAAAAGTGCTTTTAAATAGGGTCGAGATTTTTGCTGCAAGACAGCGAATATCAAAACTTTTTGTTGAAAAAAAAATTTTTTTATTTGCTTGTTTTGATATCCATCGGCACAGTAACGTATTCAGCTAAATTTTTAATTAAAATTTTACATAAATACAGATCAAACCAGCTTGTAAAACTCATTTTCCTAGTATTTTGGTGTACTAAAATGTTTTTTATCAACATTGTTTATATCACCTTTTGAAGCTATTTTCAGCTCTACACTAAATAGAAAAACTATTTAATGGAAGATACTCATTTTTTTGCCGAATCCGAAAAAGAAATCTTAAAAATTTTTTCAGTAAATAAGTTTACTTTTGGTAACATAATTGATATAAAATGAGTTACGAATTAAACGGTAAATTAATAGCTAAATACGATACGGTTCAACGTACAGAAACTTTTAAAACAAGGGAATTTGTAGTTGAAAAAAGTGAAGATATTAACGGACGCACTATTACAAACTATGTAAAGTTTCAATGCGTACAGGATAAGACTGCCATGATCGATAAAGTTAACATTGGCGAAGAAGTGAAAGTTCAGTTCAATATTAAGGGCAGTAAATGGGAAAAAGATGGCAAAGTGAACTATATCACTAATCTTGATGCCTGGAGAATAGAACAAGTATTGACATCTGGTGCAGCACCGGCAAAAGACAATGATTATTTAGAGCCATTGGATACTTTTTCGGCTACATCACCGGATGCTATTGATGATCTGCCGTTTTAATTAACCCCCCTAAATCCCCCTGAAGGGGAACTTCTGAAGTCTGATTATTTTTAGTGCCTCTCTTTTTTGAGATGTTACTTATAAAACTTTTAGGATGAATACCTAACGTTTATTTTATGCAAGAAAAAATTATCCTCAAGCTTCGTGCTACTGAAGCTGCAGATGATGCAGTTATAAAGAGCATGATCGCTAAAACTTCTAATAAGAAACTTAGCGCTATCTCAGGCTTCCATATTCTCAAAAAATCTATTGATGCAAGAAGCAAAACTGTTTGGGTAAATCTTACCGTAAATGCTTTCATTGACGAACCCTTTCATTCACAGAAATTTACAAAAATTATTTTTCCTAATGTAAGTCAGGCTGCAAAAAAAGTTATTGTTATAGGTGCCGGGCCTGCGGGTTTATTTGCAGCCATGCAATTAATAGAGAAAGGTATTCAACCAATTATTTTAGAACGTGGTAAAGATGTTCGTGCAAGAAGACGCGACCTTGCTATCTTAAATAAAGAAGGCATTGTAAATCCGGATAGTAATTATTGTTTTGGCGAAGGTGGTGCAGGTACCTATAGTGATGGAAAATTATATACACGCAGTAATAAAAGAGGAAATATAGATCGTATTCTAAACTTGTTTGTGCAATTCGGCGCTGAAGAAAAAATTTTATACGAAGCTCATCCGCATATTGGCACGAACAAACTACCGCATATTATTATTGCTATGCGCAAACAGATAGAAGATTGCGGTGGTAAGTTTTTGTTTGGAAAAAAAGTAGTTGATCTTATTATAGAAAAAGAAAAAATAAAATCCGTAAAAACAGCCGATGGCAATACGTTTGAAGGTGATGCCGTAATATTAGCGACAGGGCACTCGGCAAGAGATATTTTTGAATTGTTACATAGCAAACAAATATTGATAGAAGCAAAACCTTTTGCATTAGGTGTGCGTATTGAGCATCCACAAACTTTAATTGATAACATACAATATCATTGTACTGTTAGAGAAGAACATTTACCTCCGGCTTCTTATAGTTTAGTACAACAGGTAAATAACAAAGGCGTTTTTTCTTTTTGTATGTGTCCGGGAGGTATTGTTGCGCCAGCTGCAACTGCTCCGGGAGAACTGGTTGTAAATGGCTGGAGCCCATCTAAAAGAAATAACCC
>DATHNB010000230.1:0-10766 GCA_035486495.1 Ferruginibacter sp.
TCAATTTTTGGATCAAACCAATCCATTAAGTGAGATAACACATAAACGTCGTATCTCAGCACTTGGGCCTGGTGGTCTAAGTCGCGAAAGAGCAGGCTTTGAAGTACGTGATGTGCATTATTCGCATTATGGGCGTTTGTGTACCATTGAAACACCGGAAGGTCCGAACATTGGTTTGATATCTACACTTTGTGTACATGCTAAGATCAATGACATGGGCTTTATTGAAACACCTTACCGTAAAGTAGATCATGGTAAAGTGGATATGAAAAAGATCACTTTCCTTTCTGCTGAAGAAGAAGATACAGCGAAAATTGCACAGGCAAATATTGATCTGGATGATAAAGGAAATTTCGTTGAAGATAAGATCAAGAGTCGCCAGACAGGTGATTTCCCGATCCTGGATAAAAACGAAGTGGAATATATGGATGTGGCGCCAAACCAAATTGTTGGGTTAAGTGCTTCATTGATTCCGTTCCTTGAACATGATGATGCTAACCGTGCCTTGATGGGATCGAACATGCAACGTCAGGCTGTACCATTGTTACGTCCGCAGGTGCCTATTGTTGGTACTGGTTTGGAAGGTAAAGCAGCACGTGATGCAAGAATTCAATTACATGCAGAAGGAAATGGTGTTGTAGAATACGTTGATGGTAACGAAATTCATGTTCGTTATACAAGAAGCGAATTACAACAATTAGTGAGCTTTGAAGAAGATCTTAAAATATATAAAGTAACTAAGTTCATCAGAACTAACCAGGAAACATGTATCAACTTACGTCCGGCTGTAGTTAAAGGCCAGAAAGTAGCTGAAGGTGATTTCTTAACAGAAGGTTACGCAACACAAGGTGGTGAAATGGCATTGGGCCGTAATCTTAAAGTGGCATTCATGCCATGGAAAGGTTACAACTTTGAGGATGCGATCGTGATCTCTGAAAAAGTGGTGAAGGATGACTGGTTCACATCATTGCACATCAGCGAATTTGAAACTGAAGTACGTGATACTAAATTAGGAGAAGAAGAATTAACACCGGACATTCCGAATGTTAGTGAAGAAGCTACTAAAGACCTTGATTCTAACGGTATCATCCGTATCGGTGCTCATATTAAAGAAGGCGATATCATTATCGGTAAAATCACTCCAAAAGGTGAAAGCGATCCAACTCCTGAAGAGAAGTTGTTACGTGCCATCTTCGGTGATAAAGCAGGTGATGCTAAAGATGCTTCTTTGAAAGCTCCAAGTGGTACAGAAGGTGTTGTTATCAATAAGAAATTATTCCAACGTGCTAAAAAAGATAAGAACGCTAAGGTTAGAGAAAAAGCTAGCCTAGATAAGATCGAAAAAACGCACGAAAAGAATGAGCTTGATCTATTGGATCTTGTTGTAAGCAAATTGCATACTTTGTTGAAAGACAAAACTTCTGCAGGTGTTAGCAACAACTTCGGTGAATCATTGATCGGCAAAGGCGTTAAGTTCAATCAAAAGAATTTAGCTAACGTTGATTACTTAAATGTAAATCCACTTAACTGGACAGGCGATGCTAAAACGGATGATCTGATCAACGTTCTATTGCATAACTACAATATTAAATTCAACGAAGAATTAGGTCGTTATAAGAGAGAAAAATTCAATATCAGCATCGGTGATGAATTACCAGCAGGTGTATTGAAATTGGCTAAAGTTTACCTTGCTATTAAACGTAAGTTGAAAGTGGGTGATAAAATGGCGGGTCGTCATGGTAACAAAGGTATCGTTGCTAAGATCGTTCGTCAGGAAGATATGCCTTTCTTAGAAGACGGAACTCCGGTTGATATCGTACTAAATCCATTGGGTGTACCTAGTCGTATGAACCTTGGACAGATATACGAAACTGTATTAGGCTGGGCTGGTGAAAAATTAGGAATGAAGTTCGCAACACCAATCTTTGATGGTGCTAGCGTTGAAGAAATTGCTGATAAAATAGCTGAAGCTAAACTACCTACATTCGGCCATACTTATTTATATGATGGAGAAACAGGAGAACGCTTTGATCAGAAAGCAACTGTTGGTATCATCTATGTAATCAAGCTTCACCATATGGTGGATGATAAAATGCATGCCCGTTCAATCGGACCATACAGTTTGATCACGCAACAGCCGCTTGGTGGTAAGGCACAGTTTGGTGGACAACGTTTTGGGGAAATGGAAGTTTGGGCACTGGAAGCTTATGGCGCATCTAACATTTTACAAGAATTGTTGACATTAAAATCTGATGATATCATCGGTAGAGCAAAAACTTACGAAGCAATTGTGAAAGGTGAAAATATTCCAAGACCAGGTGTTCCTGAATCATTCAATGTATTGGTTCATGAATTAAGAGGTTTAGGTTTAGATCTAACTTTCGAATAAATTTCAAATCAAAAGTGAAAAGTTAAAACCTAAAAGTTTTGGCTTTTTACTTTTGAATTTTGACTTTGAAAAGCATCATTAAAAAATATTAACTACAAATAATATGGCATTCAAAAAAGAAAATCGTCCAAGATCAACTTTTTCTCAGATCACAATTGGTTTGGCTTCTCCGGATAGTATCCTGGAAAGAAGCTACGGAGAAGTGTTGAAGCCTGAGACAATTAACTATCGTACCTACAAACCTGAAAGAGATGGTTTGTTTTGCGAAAGAATTTTTGGTCCGGTAAAAGATTACGAATGTGCTTGCGGAAAGTACAAACGTATCCGTTATAAAGGAATTGTGTGTGACAGATGTGGTGTTGAAGTAACTGAAAAGAAAGTTCGTCGTGAAAGAATGGGGCACATCAAATTGGTGGTGCCTGTTGTTCATATCTGGTACTTCAAATCATTGCCTAACAAGATTGGTTATTTGTTAGGAATGAGTTCTAAAAAATTAGAAACGATCGTTTACTACGAACGTTTTGTAGTAATACAATCAGGTATCCGCGCTGATAAGGGCCAAAACTTTGGTGACTTATTAACTGAAGAAGAATACCTTGATATATTGGATACTTTACCAAAAGATAATCAGTTTTTATCTGATGAAGATCCAAACAAATTCATCGCGAAGATGGGTGCAGAAGCGGTGCATGATCTATTGCAACGCATCGACCTTGATCAATTAAGTTTTGATCTTCGTCACTCTGCCGCTAACGAAACATCTCAACAACGTAAAGCAGATGCCTTAAAGCGTCTAAGCGTAGTAGAAAGTTTCCGTGATGCTAATACAAGAATTAACAACCGTCCTGAATGGATGGTTATGCAATATATCCCGGTTATTCCACCTGAGTTACGTCCTTTAGTTCCTTTGGATGGTGGCCGTTTTGCATCATCTGATTTGAATGATCTATATCGCCGTGTTATTATTCGTAACAACCGTTTGAAAAGATTATTAGAAATTAAAGCTCCTGAAGTTATCCTACGTAACGAAAAACGTATGTTACAGGAAGCGATCGATTCATTATTTGATAATAGCCGTAAATCAAATGCTGTTAAAGCAGAAGGTGGACGTGCATTGAAATCTTTATCAGATGTATTGAAAGGTAAGCAAGGACGTTTCCGTCAGAACTTACTAGGTAAACGTGTGGATTATTCAGGTCGTTCTGTTATCGTTGTAGGACCAGAATTGAAAATGCATGAGTGCGGTTTACCAAAAGATATGGCTGCTGAATTGTTCAAGCCATTTATCATTCGCAAATTAATTGAAAGAGGTATTGTTAAGACTGTTAAGTCTGCCCGCAAATTGGTAGATAAAAAAGAAGCGATCATCTGGGATATCCTAGAAAATATTTTGAAAGGCCATCCGGTAATGTTGAACAGAGCCCCGACCTTACATAGATTGTCTATCCAGGCTTTCCAACCAAAATTGATCGAAGGTAAAGCGATACAATTGCATCCATTGGTAACCACGTCTTTCAATGCCGATTTCGATGGTGATCAGATGGCGGTTCACGTTCCTTTAAGTAACGCTGCAATTTTAGAAGCACAGTTATTAATGCTTTCTTCTCATAACATTTTGAACCCTCAGAATGGTACGCCGATCACCCTTCCTTCACAGGATATGGTGCTTGGATTGTATTACATCACCAAGGGTAAAAAATCAACTCCTACAGAAAAAGTAAAAGGCGAAGGAAAAGCTTTCTACAATGCTGAAGAAGTGATTATCGCTTATAACGAAAAACAAGTTGACTTACATGCTCATATCAGAGTAAAAGCAAACTTTAGAAATGAAGATGGTTCATTAACATACAAACTAATTGAAACAACTGTTGGTAGAGTAATCTTCAACCAACACGTTCCAAAAACAGTTGGTTTCATCAATGCATTGTTAACTAAGAAATCTTTAAGAGAGATCGTAGGTGACATCATTAAATGGACAAACGTTCCTACTACAGCTAAATTCCTGGATGATATTAAAACCTTAGGATACCGCATGGCATTCCGTGGTGGACTATCGTTCAACATCAATGACTTGATTATTCCTGCTGTTAAGCAAGAATTGATCGACAATGCAACAGTTGAAGTTGATGAGGTTTGGGGTAACTATAATAACGGTCTTATCACGAATAACGAGCGTTATAACCAAACGGTAGATATCTGGAGTAGAGTAGATACGAGAATTACTGAAACGTTGATCAAAGAATTAGCGAATGATAAACAAGGCTTCAACTCTGTTTATATGATGCTTGATTCAGGTGCGCGTGGTAGTAAACAACAAATTAAACAGCTTGCTGGTATTAGAGGTTTGATGGCTAAACCACGTAAATCTGGTTCATCAGGAAGTGAGATCATTGAAAACCCGATCTTATCAAACTTTAAAGATGGTTTGAATGTATTGGAGTACTTTATCTCAACGCATGGTGCTCGTAAAGGTTTGGCGGATACGGCTTTGAAAACAGCGGATGCGGGTTACCTAACTCGTCGTTTGGTGGATGTGGCGCAGGATGTTGTTATCAATGATGAAGATTGCGGAACACTACGTGGTATTGCAACTTCAGCATTAAAAGATAATGAAGATATTATTGAAGATTTATCAGATAGGATCGAAGGACGTACATCTTTACATGATGTGTTCCATCCGGTAACTGAAGTTTTATTAGCAAAAGCGGGAGAGGAGATCTCTGCAGATACGGCGGATAAAATACAGGAAGCGGGAATCGAAACAGTTGAAATACGTTCTGTATTGACTTGCGAAAGCAAACGCGGTGTATGTGTAAAATGTTACGGTAAAAATTTGGCGAGTGGTTACTTAGCGCAAAAAGGTGATGCTGTTGGTATCATCGCTGCACAAAGTATTGGTGAACCAGGTACACAGTTAACATTACGTACTTTCCACGTGGGTGGTGTTGCGGGTTCTGCTTCTGTAGAATCTCAATTACCTGCAAGATTCGATGGTACAATTCAATTCGATGGTCTGCGTACTGTAGCAACTGAAGATGCAGAAGGTAAAAAGATCAATGTTGTTATCGGTCGTACCGGTGAAGTTCGTATCATGGATGTGAAGAACGATCGTTTATTAATTACGAACAACGTTCCTTACGGTGCTACATTGAATGTAAAAGATGGCCAGAAAGTTACCAAAGGGGAAGCGATCTGTACATGGGATCCGTTCAACAATGTAATCGTATCTGAAATTGTCGGTAAGGTTAAATTTGAAAGTGTTATTGAAGGTGTTACATTCCGTGAAGAAGCGGATGAACAAACAGGCCACAAAGAAAAAGTGATCATCGAAACAAAAGATAAAACGAAATTACCTTCTATCATCATTGAAGGTAAAGAAATGAAATCTTACAACTTACCGGTTGGTAGCCATATCGTTTTGGAAGAAGGCGATAGCGTTAGAAGCGGACAAGTATTAGTTAAGATCCCAAGAGTATTAAGCAAATTGAAAGATATCACGGGTGGTCTTCCAAGAGTAACAGAATTATTCGAAGCAAGAAACCCGGGTAACCCTGCTGTTGTTTGTGAAATTGATGGTGTTGTTGCTTTTGGTAATATCAAACGCGGTAACAGAGAAATTATCGTTGAAGCAAAAGATGGTGTTGTTAGAAAATACTTAGTTCCATTGACGCGCCAGATCCTGGTACAGGATGGTGACTTTGTAAAAGCTGGTTCTCAATTATCTGATGGTCAGACTGCTCCTGCTGATATCTTAGCAATTAAAGGACCTTTTGCAGTACAGGAATATGTTGTGAATGAAATTCAGGAAGTATATCGTTTACAAGGTGTGAAGATCAATGATAAACACATCGAAGTAATCGTTCGTCAGATGATGCGTAAAATTAGCATTGAAGATGCTGGAGATACGATCTTCTTAGAAGGTGATACTGAAGATAAATTAGACTTTAACTCAGAGAACGATGCAATTTTTGATAAAAAAGTTGTTACTGACTCTGGCGAAAGCTCTAAATTAAAAACAGGTCAGATCGTTACGCTTCGTGATGTTAGAGAAGAAAACTCTATCCTTAGAAGAAATGATAGAAAACTAGTTGAATTCCGTGATGCGCGTCCTGCAACATCTTCACCGTTGTTACAAGGTATTACAAAAGCGTCTCTAGGTACACAAAGCTGGATCTCAGCTGCGTCATTCCAGGAAACAACAAAAGTATTAAGCAGTGCAGCTATTAATGGTAAGACTGATCTAATGTTAGGCTTAAAAGAAAACGTTATCACAGGACATCCAATACCAGCTGGTACAGGTTTAAGAGAATTCGAAAATATGATTGTTGGTAGCAAGGAAGAATATGAATTGCTAATGACAACCAAAGAAGCGATGAGCTTTGATGATGAAGAATAATCCTTTCTAAATCTCTCTCCGGAAAGGGAGACTTGTGAAGAGTATAAATATTAAAGGAGTAAGATCAGTCTTGCTCCTTTTTTAATAGTTAAAATATGTAACTGGTAGTTTATTATCAATTAGGTAAACTACTTTTATACATTAGAGTAGTATTAATCGTATTGTAATTTACAAGACATGAAAAAAATAATTATAGCCGGTATCATTTTTTTTGCTGCATTTTTTTGTTGGAGCTGTACCAAACAGATCACCTCGTATGTGCCGCAGCCAACGCCTTTTGCTTATCCTTCAACGTATACTTTCTCCAATGTAAATTATACTAATCAGCGTGCAATATTGGCAACAATAGATACGCTAATGGCGACAATTGATCAAGGGAACACCCAAAATACTGTTGTAGATTCGGTAGCGCTGAGAAATATATTTAATGGTACTACTACGGGAGTGAATTTATCAAGTTTATGTGTTGATAGTGCAGCGATTGTTATTCCTGGTTATTTTATTGGTATTGCAGCAGATAGTCACTCTACAGTAGCAGGAAGCGATGGTGTACCAGGCGTAGGTGCAAGTACTCAAAATACTTCTATAACATATCTTCAGTCCAGTAATGGGTTTGTGTATCGTGAGTTGGTTAAAACATCATTAATGGAAGGCCTGTTGGCATATCGGCTTGAAAATCTTCTTCATGATTCTATCTATAACACTACGTTAATAGCTAATTTGCAAGGCAACTGGGATGCTTCGTTCGGCTATTTTGATGTTCCTATTGGTTTTCCCGCAGATACAGTGGGCGCAAAATACTGGGGGAGATATGCTAAAAACCTGAGTGCTTCACTTGGGTTAGATACTGTTATCATGAATAATTTTTTAATTGGCCGTGCCGCTATTGATAATGGGTTTCTTCTTGCACCTAATGCTGTTCCCGCTAATGCGGATTATTATGCAATAAACGATGCTGCTACTATTATTAATGCATTTGATGTACTGGTTATAGGTGCTGCTATTCATGACCTGGGGCAAGCGAAATTGAATGATTCTTTGGGTGATCCTGTATTAGCTCGTGCGTACCTTTCTTCATCATGGGGGTTTGTTCATTCTTTAAATTACAATGTGAGTCCGGTTAAATCGAATAGTGTTGCACAAATAAATTCTATTCTGGCAGCTTATGGTACAGATTTGTACAAATTTAATTTTGCTTATCAACATGTAGATAGTATTCAAGCAGCCATTGGTACTGGTGTGTTTGCTAATACCAATTTTTAAATTATATAAAATATTGTAGTTCAAAAGGGCAAGATCATTCTTGCCCTTTTATTATTATAATAGATAATGCGTTATAAATGGTTTTCCCGATTGTATAAACCCAATTACCGATATCGTAATAACAAAACTATATGGATGGGCTAATCTTGCATCTCAAATTAAACCATCTAACCAGATTTAAAATTATAATATGAAAAAAATCACTTTCCCAGTACTTGTTCTTTCAGTAACAATTTTTTGTTGGAGCTGTAAAAAAGGTAGCACTCCATCTATAGCAGCATATACAGATTCTACAACATACAATTACCCGAACGTTAATTATAATAACCAATTGATAATATTGGCAATGGCAGATCAGCTTGTGGCTGAAATAAATACAGCCAACGCAATTCCCAATGTAACAGTGACTGCGCAAACACTGACTAACATGTTTAACAATAGTGGTAGTCCATTCAATGACTCTGCACTTAACTTAAATGGATCAGGTTTAAGCTTGAAAAATTATTGTTCTGCTGCAATGCAAGCAGATTTGATCAATTATTTCGATAGTATTAGCGTTTATAGTCAATCTACAGTAGCGGCAGCTCAGGGAGTTACTGGTGTAGCACCAAGCTCTGTAACTCCAACAAAAAAATATTTATTATCTCCTAATGGTGTTTTTTATAGCCAGGTAGTTAAGAAAGCGATAATGGGGATGTGTGCTTATCAGATAGCTAATGTTTACATGGCAGATTCTATAAATACCACTACAGATACAACTACTTTAGCGCACTATTGGGATGCAGCTTTTGGTTTCTTTGGCGTGCCGGTTAATTTCCCAACTAACGTGACTGGGCTAAGATATTTCGGATCTTATTCTAACCAGGTAAATGCAGGTCTTAATTCCAATTCTTCGATTATGAATGCGTTTTTAAAAGGCCGTGCTGCTATCAGCCATAATGATATTGTCACTATGAAGATTCAGGCTAATATTCTTATCAATACGTTCGATTCATTAGATGCTGCTGCTATTGTTCAGGAAATGCATGAAACAGAAACGAATATTGCAGCGGGTGATACAGTGGCAGCATTGGGTACGCTTTCAGAATCTTTGGGTTTTGTGCGCAACCTACAATATAATTCAGGTTCAAGAGTTATTACAAGTACACAAATCACACAGCTTTTAGCACTATATGATGGTGTAAATCCTAATACTCCTGATCTATATAATTTTATAAATGTATTACTTACTCAAACTCCAGGTCCTCAAACAAGGACAGAAGCTATCGCAGAGTTTGTTGGTCAGATATATGGGTTTAATTCTACTGAATTACCATTGTTATAGTACTTTTGCAAAAAATGTGGGGTGTGAAAACTTATGCCTCACATTTTGTATTTTATTTTTCAATTGAAATATTTATGAAGCGTATTGTTATATTATTTTTTGCTTGTACATTTTTACTTCTTGTGATAGTGAATTTTTCTTGTGCAAAAAAGGCTAGCGGCACTACTACAGATCCTATATTGATCAATATAGGGAATAATATAATCCTCCCTAGTTACCAATCATATGCAATTGCAGTTAATTCGCTCGATTCTTCGATCACTGACTTTAATCAAAGTCCTAATGGTACAAAGCTTTCAAACGTAAGAGTACTTTTTAAAAATACCTATGTAGCGTGGGAATCTGTTTCGGAGTATGACGGGTTTGGCCCTGCTGAAAATAATTCACCCCCATTATCCAGTCTAAATTTATTTCCTGCAAATACTACTTTGATAGAGAATAATATAAGCGCTACTCCAAGTTCTATCAATATAAATTCTTATGAAAATCAGGCTGCGAAAGGATTTCCTGCATTGGATTATCTTCTATTCAACACAGATAGTGTAACATTATTAGTTGATTACACAACAGATGCAAAAGCAGCTAACAGAAAACAATATTTAGCAACAGTTTCTACAGATATAAAAATAGAAAGCAATTCTGTTGTAAATGCATGGGCAGTAAGTGGGGGTAATTATATTAATACTTTTATAAATGGTTCGGGAACCAGCGTATCAAGTTCTTTAGGATTATTAATTAATTCAGCAGATCAAGATCTTGAAATATTGAAAAATTATCGTTTGGGTGTTCCATTAGGCAAGGTGTTAACAGCAGATACGAATGTTATTTCACCCACACAGGTAGAAGCATATTACAGCGGCATATCCGCTCAATTAGCCTTAACGCAACTAAAGGCTATACAAGGCATTTACCTTGGTAACAGTGTACATGGTAATGGATTAGGATTGAGTAATTATTTAACACAATCAAATAAAACCTACAGTAGTTATAATGGAAGTTCACTTAATTCTACGATTAAAGCGGGCTTTACATTAGCTGTCACTGATTTGCAAGGGGTAGCAGATCCTTTGTCGGCAACCATTCAAAGTAATCCTACACCGGTAGATAATGCTTTTGCTGAAACACAACAGTTAGTTACTTTGTTGAAAACAGATATGCCTTCTTTATTGGGTGTTGCTATTACATATGGTGATAATGATGGGGATTAGAAATAAATGTTGAGGAATTTTATAAATAAGATATTGCTTTCGTTCAAAGGCGAACAACATATTGCTCCACTTGCTGTCTTAAGAATGGCATTTGGAGCAATCATGTTTATTAGTATTATTCGTTTTATACTAAAAGGATGGGTGTATGACTTTTATGTTGCGCCAAAATTTTATTTCCCTTTTTAT
>DATHNB010000231.1:0-25704 GCA_035486495.1 Ferruginibacter sp.
GTAAAACCCTAAATGATTCTAAAGAATGGTGGGCTCCGGTAGTTAAAGCACCGGCAGGTGCACCCAATGTTGTATTGATCGTATTAGATGATGTTGGGTTTGGTGCATCTAGCGCTTTTGGCGGATTGATACATACACCAACGCTTGATAGTTTAGCTAATAACGGTTTACGTTATACGAACTTTCATACAACAGCTATTTGCGCACCTACTCGTTCTGCTTTATTAACAGGCCGTAATAGTTCATTCGTACACGAAAGTGGATTTTCTCACATCAGTTCATCTGCAGGATTTCCTGGATGGGATGGAAGAATTCCTTCAAGCGATGGAACACTTGCCGAAATATTAAGAGCAAACGGATACAATACTTTTGCTGTTGGTAAATATGGATTAACGCCGGATGAAGAAGCGACAGATGCTGGTCCATTCGATCATTGGCCAACAGGTAAAGGTTTCGATCACTTCTTTGGCTTCCTTGGTTCTGCAACGGATCAATATAAACCTGATCTTGTAGAAGATCAGGCACATGTTACTCCTGATGGAAGACACTTGAATGAACAAATTACCGATAAAGCAATTGCTTATTTAACTCGTCAGCATAAAGTTGCACCTGATAAACCTTTCTTTTTATATTATGCTCCGGGCGCTACACATGCACCCCACCAGGTAGATAAATACTGGAGCGATCAATACAAAGGAAAATTTGATCAGGGATGGGATGTGTTTCGCGAACAAGTTTTAGCTAATCAAAAAAGATTAGGTGTTGTTCCTGCAAATGCACAACTACCTCCACGTAATCCACGTGTACAAGCATGGAACTCGTTGACAGCAGATCAGAAAAAATTATTCGAACGTTTCTTTGAAGTATATGCGGGTTATTTTACTTACACCGATTATCAAATTGGCAGAGTAATAAATTATTTGAGAGATAATAATTTATTAGAAAATACAATCGTTTATGTTATTATTGGAGATAATGGTGCAAGCAAAGAAGGAACTTTAGAAGGAACAATTGAACCTAAAACAAATCCTAGCAGAACTACTTCCGAAGCTGATTACTTAAAAGTCAATCTGGCTGATATCGATTCTATCGGTACTCCGGGAGCGCAAACAAATTATCCGTTGGGCTGGGCACAGGCTGCCAACACTCCATTTAAAGAATGGAAAACAAATGCAGACGCTGAAGGTGGTACACATAACCCATTAATCGTTTTTTATCCAAAAGGAATTAAAGAAAGAGGGATCCGCAATCAATACGGTCATGTAATAGATATTTTACCTACTACATTAGAGTTAACAGGTATAACTAAACCAGAATCCATCAGGGGCATTAAACAAGACAGTATTGAAGGTACATCACTTGCTTACTCTATCCATGATGCTAAAGCTCCATCAAGACATGTAATACAACACTATTATATTTTTGGTAACCGCTCTATTTATTCTCATGGCTGGAAAGCAGAAGCTCCTCACCGCCCGGATAATGTTGATTACGATTTTTCTCAAGGTGCTCCTATCGCAGATAAAAGCTTTGACGATGACGTATGGCAATTATATAACCTAGACGAAGATTTTAATGAAAGGAATGATTTGTCAAAAAAATATCCTGAAAAATTAGCTGAACTAAAAAAACTATTTGACGAACAGGCTGAAGTGAACCATTTGTTTCCTTTGATCGATTGGTACGATACAAATAATAAAAGAATACATCATCCAAACGGAAGCGATACACAAGGACCAATAAAATAAAATACGAACCTCCGGTATAAATATTGCCGGAGGTTATTTCACATTAATTACTCTACTAAAACAATAGACTATGCAGCTACTAGATATAAAAATTCTGACAAAAAAGATCATTATCGGTATTGTCATTTTTCTTGTGCCATTAATTATACTGGCAGGAGGATTATGGTTCATTCAACACCACAGTTAATCAAATTCAATCATTAAAAAAATACCATTATGGCACTTACCAACACCACACCACAAAGAATAACAAGAGATATTGTTATCAGTCTTTTTATTTATGCATTGCCGGTACTGGCACTAATACTATGGTTTCACCACACAGGAGAAACACCATGGATCAATAACGCACATACTTCGGTTGTAATTAAAACACCACGCATTTTTAATTTTGTTCAACCCGTATTTACACATTTACGTTCATGGGGATTTTTTGCTATCGCGATTGTATTAGGTATCGCTGAATTTGGATTAGGATTATACGATAACAAATGGACAAAGCACGAACGCATCGTTGATCTCGTTTGCTTTGTAGCGCCTAAAGTTCTATTGGCCCCTATCACTGCATTTTTTGCTTTAAAATTATTACCATTTACATTACCGCATTTGAACAATGTATTTTCATGGGTACCATTTTGGGGCGGAGTTTTTCTAATCGCTGTAGCAGATGATCTTACTCAATACTGGTATCACCGTTTGCACCATCAATTGCCTTTGTTGTGGCGCTTTCACCGTACACATCACTCTGCGCCTTATATGGGTATGGCAATGGCGAGTCGTCAAAATTTTATATACACTGTTTTCTTTTCACAAATTTATTTAGTTGCGGCGCTGGTTTATTTAGGTTTAGGCCCTGCTGCGTTATTTGTTACTGTTATTAAATCCGTTATCACATTAGCTGCTCACTCAAGCATTGCATGGGATAAACCTTTATATAAATACAAAATATTACATCCTGTTGCATGGGTTTTAGAAAGATTAATTTCTACTCCAGCTACGCATCATGCGCATCACGCAGATTCTTCAGATGATGGCGTTGGATACTACAAAGGAAACTTTGGTAACATGTTCTTTTTATGGGATATCATTTTTGGAACAGGCATTATCACCCGAAAATTTCCTAAAGGTTATGGTATCGCTTTCTATAAACAAGAAGAATGGTACGCACAATTTCTATGGCCAATTTTTAAATCTAAAGTTGAAGGAAGCGAGTTATCTAAACACGGGCCAAGAGTTGGTGATGATATTCAGGAACATGAAGTAGTGGTTCATCAAAAAGTTAAAGAAGAAGAATTTTCAATAGCATAATTCACTAACCCATTAATAAATCAAACATGAAAGTCGGGGTTTTATATTTCACAGCGATCCTTTTAGCAATTAGTTTTTCTGCGCGTGCGCAGGAAACTGTTTCTTTTGAAAGATTTAAAAACAATCCAATAATCACACCTGCATTATTATCAGGTAATGACGGAGATGACATTAACGGTCCTTCATTAATAAAAGTTCCTGATTGGGTGCATAATAAATTAGGCAAGTATTATTTATATTTTGCTCATCATAAAGGAAAATATATTCGTCTTGCCTACGCAAACAATTTAAAAGGACCATGGAAAATATATAAGCCCGGTACTTTACAGATAACCGATTGCAAAACCTGCGAATACGGTTTACAAAACTCAGCCAACAGCACTAAGCATGATGGCGCAGAAAGCTCGGAAGACGAAGTCACGCACGTGGCTTCGCCTGATGTGCTAATCGACAGTACCAATAAAGAATTCGTATTGTATTTTCATTGCCCTATTGAAAAAGGAACTTATAAAGGACAATATTCTTTAAGGGCGACTTCAAAAGATGGCATTCATTTTAAAGCCGATTCAATTGTATTAGGTTATTCTTATTTCCGTGTTTTTAAATGGCACGATAATTTTTATTCTATTTCAAGAGCAGGACAATTAGGTAAATCAAAAGATGGCATTCAAGCATTTGATCAAGGTCCCAATCCTTTCAGCAAAATTCAAAACAAAGAAAATTATTTAAGACATGCTGCTGTTAAATTATCTGGCGACACGCTTCTTGTTTTTTATAGCAAGGTTGGAGATGCTCCTGAAAGAATTGTATTATCTAAAATTATTTTAAATGACGACTGGAATACATGGACTCCGTCCGCACCAGTTGATGTAGCAATCCCAACAGAAGATTATGAAGGTGGCGATGTACCCATTACTCCTTCAAAAGCAGGATTGTTTTATGGCAAAACCAGACAGCTTCGGGATCCCTATGTATTCGAAGATGCAGGAAAACTTTATCTCTTATATTCTGTAGCCGGTGAAAGCGGTATCGCTATCGGTGAATTAACAATCAAATAATCATCAACAAAAAACCATTTTATGAAAAAAACATTCATTACAACAGCTATTGGTATTCTTAGTCTAACAACTGTTTTTGCACAAGTAAATAAGAACGTTATTACAGTAGATGCTTTTACTGCAAAAATAAATGCGCAAAAGGACCCGCAAATAATTGACGTAAGAACTCCTGAAGAATTTTCTATTAACCATATCAATGGTGCTATCTATCTCAACTTAAAAGAAGCTAACCATTTAGATAATTTGAAAACACTCGATAAAACAAAACCTGTATTTATTTACGCGATACAAAATAGCCGTCCTGATATACTAGCGCAAGAACTTCAGGCAAATGGTTACAAGGAAGTGTATGAACTAAAAGGTGGTATCGCTGCCTGGATAGGTAGTGGCAATGCTTACTACACATCTGTAAAAAATAATCTTTCAGTTGCAGATTATAATAAAACACTTACCGACAATAAAGTTGTGTTAGTAGAGATTGGTACCAAATACTGCGGATTATGTGCCAAAGCAAAAGTTATTGTAGACTCTTTACAAAATGACGGCTCTTACAAATTACTTCAGTTAGAATTATATAATAATCCTCAGCTGGTAGCACAATTAGGCGAAGTTCCATCGGTGCCAACTGTTCTTTTATATAAAAATGGACAAATAGTTTGGAAAAGATCAGGATTAACCTTCGACAAAAACGATCTCTCTACAGCAATAGCTAAAGCACAATAATATTAAACGTGAAGAAGATAATAATATCATCGATATTTTTCATCATGCTGATCGCAGCATGCAATCAAAAAAAATCGACAGCTGCAGACACAACAGTTGCAAAAAAAGTTTCGTGCCCGGCATGTGGTAAAGATCAATCGGTATGTAGAATGCCGTCACGTTCTGTAGCATTGTTAGTGGCATCTTCCAATATAAAAACTAGCGATAGCAGCACGACAGAAATGGTAGCAATACCGGGGGGGACTTTTCAAATGGGTAGTAATGATTTTGATGATAGTAAACCAATTCATAGCGTAACAGTAAAACCATTTTTAATGGATGAACATGAAGTCACCAATGCACAGTTTGAAAAATTTGTAAATGCTACGCACTACACCACCGTTGCTGAACGCCCATTAGATCCTAAAGATTATCCTGGTGTAGATGCAAATAAATTAGTGCCTGGCTCTGCTGTATTTACGCCACCTGCTCATGCCGTTTCTTTAGATGATCCTTTTGTATGGTGGATATATGTTGCTGGTGCCAATTGGAAACATCCCAAAGGACCAAACAGCACTATCAAAGGAAAAGAAAAAGAACCTGTTGTGCAAGTATGTTATGAAGATGCTGTTGCGTACGCTAAATGGGCAGGAAAAAGATTACCTACAGAAGCCGAATGGGAATTTGCAGCACGTGCCAACAGACAAGCAACTAAATATTATTGGGGCAATGAATTAAAACCAAAAGGGAAATGGGTAGCTAACATTTATCAGGGAAATTTTCCAGATCACAATACGGCAGAAGATGGTTATGCAGGCGTTGCTCCTGTAATGTCATATCCTCCAAATCCATTTGGATTGTATGATATGGATGGAAATGTTTGGGAATGGTGCAACGACTTATATCGTCCCGATTATTATCAACACAGTCCTGAATACAATCCGCAAGGACCGATTGATAGTTATGATCCTGATGAACCAAATACTGTTAAACACGTTCAACGTGGCGGCTCATTTATTTGTAGCGATCAGTATTGTATACGTTACAAAGCAGGCAGTCGCGGTAAAGGAGAAACAAGCAGCGCGGGAAATAATTTAGGATTCAGGTGCGTGAAGGATATTAAAAATTAATTGCCGAATTATAAATATTAAACAAATATCCTTTGATGACATTTTCTAGATTTTTATCGCTGGCAAAAAAGATCATAGTAAGCATTTTAATTTTTCTTGTTCCTGTTTTACTATTAACGCTTTGCACCTGGTTGATCCAACGATGGTTCAGTAAATAAGATATGACAAATAATTTTCACTTTAGTTAACCATAAAAAATAAATAATGAATAAGAAAAAAATATTTCTATCGCTATTACTTGGTGGAATATTATTTACGCAAGTAAAAGCGCAAAACGATCCCCAACCCTATGGAGGAACTGTTGGTAAAACCCTGGCCGAGTCTAAAGAGTGGTGGCCGAATCCTGTAAAGGCTCCGGCCGGTGCCCCCAACGTCATCTGGATATTGATTGATGATGTTGGCTTTGGAGCATCCAGCACTTTTGGTGGTGTTATCAGTACACCAAACTTTGATACCTTGGCTAATAACGGTCTACGGTACACGAACTTTCATACAGCAGGTATTTGTGCCCCTACCCGTTCAGCATTGTTAACAGGCCGCAATCATCATTTTGTACATGAAGGCGGATTTTCTCACACGATGTTATCAGCAGGCTTTCCTGGATGGGACGGAAGGATTCCATCAAAAGATGGAACCATTGCCGAAGTACTTCGTGAAAATGGTTATAACACATTTGCCGTTGGTAAATATGGACTAACACCGGATGAAGATGCAACAGACGCTGGTCCGTTTGATCGCTGGCCAAGTGGCAAAGGCTTCGAACATTTCTTTGGTTTCTTAGGATCTCAGACTGATCAATACCAACCTGACCTTGTTGAAGACAATACACATGTAACACCTGATGGCCGGCATCTTAGCGAACAGATCACCGATAAAGCCATTAGCTATATTTCAAAACAAAAAGCTGCAGCTCCTGATAAACCATTCTTCTTGTACTATGCTCCTGGTGCAACACATGCGCCACACCAGGTTGCAAAAGAATGGAGCGATCAATACAAAGGAAAATTTGATGAAGGCTGGGATGTCTTTCGTCAACGTGTATTCGAAAAACAAAAAAAAGAAGGTATTATTCCTGCAGATGCAAAACTGCCTGAACGTAATCCATACGTAAAAGCCTGGAACACACTTTCGCCAGATCAGAAAAAACTGTATGCAAGATTCATGGAAGTGTATGCAGGTTATCTTACTTACACAGATTATGAAGTTGGTAGAGTAATCAACTATTTAAAACAGATTAATCAATTAGATAACACTTTGATATTTGTTGTTATCGGAGATAACGGCGCCAGCAAAGAAGGTACTTCTAACGGCGATATCAATAGACAAATATTTGGCAAAGGACTTACAGATGAACAAGCTGTAAAAGAAAATCTTGCCAGCATTGGTGAGATAGGTACACCGGAAGGAAAGCAAACAAACTATCCTGTTGGCTGGGCGCAAGCAGCAAACACTCCATTCAAATATTGGAAAGGCGATGCTAATTCCGAAGGCGGTACCAGAAATCCTTTAATCGTTTATTATCCAAAAGCTATTAAAGATAAAGGTGCTATCCGTACTCAATATGGACACGTCATAGATCTGTTTCCAACTACATTAGAATTTGTTGGTATCAAACCTGCACAATCTATCAGAAATATTCAGCAAGATACTTTGCAAGGCACGTCATTGGTTTATTCATTCGATAACGCTAAGGCACCTTCTAAACATACAGAACAATATTATTATATTTTTGGTTCCCGTTCTATTTATAAAGATGGATGGAAAGCAGAAGCATATCATCGTCCTGATTTCTTTGATCTTACCGGACCCGATAAAGATTCTGTTGTAAAGGATTATGATAAGGATCAATGGGAACTATATGACCTCACCAAAGATTTCAATGAGCGCATAGATCTGGCAAAAAAATATCCTGAAAAATTAGCTGAATTGAAACAAGTATTCGATGATGATGCGAACAAATATCATATATATCCTTTCATCGATTTTGAAGATGTATTTAAAGGAAGAATACATAGGAATGCTAATGGCACACCTCCAGCATTGCCTAATAAATAATGAAATAACCCATTAAAAGAAAAAGCTTCAATCAAATGATTGAAGCTTTTTCTTTTAATGATTGGTCAGATTTCTTTTATTCGCAAATTTTCTTTTCAAAATTTCCTGTACGGGAATATTTTCTAATTTACTTTCTAACCAGGAAATAATATCTAAATATAAAAATGCTCTTGTTTCAAAATGATTGTTACGGTGCTTCTTTAATTTCACCAACAACTTTTCCAATTCAGGTTTAATATTTTTTACGGATACATGAAACGAATTGCGTAAGAATTTGAAAATCTCTTCTTCTACCACACTCAAATTCTGCATCTTCGCCATAAAGCGATAAACAGATTTTATTAAATGATCCAGTATCTCTTCGTTTCCCAATTCATAATGCGTGATCAAATGCAATAACCTTGAATAACACTGCAGATCCGTACGCAGATCCACTTTCCAATTGATGATCTTATTCAAATAATCAACTGCTTTTTCAAAATCGCCACTGCCAAAATACATACAGGCGATCTTATAATAGAGAATTAAAATACGGTGCCTGTCTAAATACAATTCGTATTCTTTCAACTTAGCTTCGATCTCCGGCACCAATTCTAGTCCCTCAGAAAAACTTCCTTCTAAGAAATGTTTATTTAATTCTGATATCGTTCTGTAAACAAAACATTGCACCCGATTATTGATACTATCTTTCACAATATCACTTTCAGAAAAAACTTCAAATTTTTCTAACACTTCGGTCAACTTCTGATGATTAGCCAGGTTAAAATGAGCGCCCATTAAATTATGCATCCCTTTAATGTAGTGCCCCGTTTCGATCTCGATCATATACGGCTCATCGTCAAAAATATTCACCCATTTTTGCGTATAGCGATAATAGTTTAAAAAATCCTGTCTGATAAACGCACTCCAGCAATGTCCCTGATACAAGTAAAGTTTTTCATAAAAACTTTTACACTTGTGCGCGCTATTACCTAAACGATCTTTAAAAAAATATTGCATTTGCGCATCTTCCTTCGCATTACGCGAATGGCCGTGCCTGATATACCAGCTATATAATTGTAGCGATAAATTTGATAATTGGGCCACAAGCGAAAGGCTTTCATTGATCTCATCTGTTTCTATACTCAACTCCTCCGCCCTGTTCTGAATACTTCGTGTTATATATAATGACTCGATATTTTTCTCAAAAAACAGCACCTGTTGTAAATAAGTAAGCTGGTTTCTTGATCTCGCTAACTCTTTTATCTTATCCAAAACCTTCAAACTTTGTAAATAAAGGCCCTTATTATATAAAATACGGGCATGATCCATTTGTTCGTTTAAGGTTATATCAATATTTCTTTCATCATTTATCAACCGGAGGCTGGATAATACCTGCCTATACAGATGCGCCTTCATATTACTCAACTGCTGCTTTTTGATACTTTTGTTCTTTTTCAGCAAAACAGCCTCGTCATATTCGTCCATTTTATCCAGAGCATCAAAGAGTCGTACGCTTTTTAGCTCTTCTGAGCCCGAATTTCGGGTGATGTAAAGCTTGAAATTGCGTTTTTCGCTCTTTTCCAGCGATTTTATTAATTGAAATAAAGCATCTGTACTGCGGTTGGGCATCGTAATTTGTATTCTTTAAAGTCCTTACCGGACAAGTGTTTCAGTGTTTTTTCGTACCTTTATATACCGTAAAAACGGGTATATATTTGTTTCCCTCCTTAATCGCATCGCACTACATTCGTTTGGAGTCAATTACCCGTAAACGGGTGAAATGCAGCTAAATGCAAAAATAATTAACCTGATTCGTTTAAATAAATTTCTATGGCTGATAACAAGATACACATTTTTGACACAACGCTTCGTGATGGCGAGCAGGTCCCTGGATGTAAACTAAACACAAAAGAGAAAATAGAATTGGCTCTAAAGTTAGAGGACCTTGGGGTTGATATCATTGAAGCTGGATTTCCTATTTCTTCTCCGGGTGATTTTGCTTCGGTAACAGAGATCTCAAAAATTATCAAGAACGCTACAGTCTGCGGATTGAGCCGTGCAGTACAAAAAGATATTGAAGCTGCTGCAGGCGCATTGAAATTGGCGAAAAGGCCGCGTATCCATACTGGTATCGGTACATCTGATTTTCATATCAAATCGAAATTCAATTCTAACAGAGAAGATATTTTAGAAAGAGCGATACAAGCTGTAAAATGGGCAAAGAACTTTGTTGATGATGTTGAATTTTACGCAGAAGATGCGGGTAGAACTGATAACGAATACTTAGCCAGAGTAATTGAGGCGGTCATCAAAGCCGGTGCCACAGTGGTTAATATCCCTGATACAACCGGTTATTGCTTACCTCATGAATACGGTGCTAAGATCGCTTACTTAGCTAACAACGTTTCTAATATTGATAAAGCTATTATCTCTTGCCATTGTCATGATGATCTTGGTTTAGCCACCGCCAACTCAATTGCAGGTATTATTAACGGAGCAAGACAAATTGAATGTACCATCAATGGAATCGGTGAAAGAGCCGGTAATACTTCATTAGAAGAAGTGGTGATGATCATCAAAAAACATAAAGACCTAAACGCATTCACAAATATTAATGCCAAGCAATTATATCCAATGAGCCAGTTGGTGTCTGATACTATGAGAATGAGTGTTCAAGCTAATAAAGCTATTGTTGGCGCAAATGCATTTTCTCACTCATCCGGTATTCATCAGGATGGTTTCTTAAAAGATACTTCTACTTACGAAATTATCGATCCTGAAGAAGTTGGCGCAGGCGGTTCCAAGATAGTATTAACTGCAAGAAGTGGTCGTAGCGCATTAGCGCACCGTTTTCAAAAATTAGGATTTCAATTTGATCGTAACGATATCGACGTTTTATATCAGCAATTTTTACAAGTAGCCGATAGCAAAAAAGAAGTTATGGACGATGATCTGACGTTGCTTGGAAAAGCGCACAAAAGCACTGTGACTGCTTAATCAGTTCAATCAAACAAATCGCAAAAATCAAAGGTTCAGACAAAATATAAAAGATGGCTAAGACATTATTTGAAAAGATCTGGGAAAAACATGTTGTAAAAGAGATCCCTGAAGGGCCTTCGGTATTATATATCGACAGACATTTTATACATGAAGTAACAAGTCCGCAGGCGTTTAAAGGTTTAACTAATCGTGGACAAAAAGTTTTTCGTCCTAAACAAGTTATAGCAACGGCTGATCACAACGTTCCTACAATGGATCAGCATCTCCCAATTAAAGAAGAATTATCAAGAATACAGGTACAGACATTGAAAGATAACTGTGCTACATTCGGAATAGAATTATACGGATTAGGTCATCCTTATCAAGGAATTGTTCATGTGATCGGACCTGAATTAGGTATCACTCAACCCGGACAAACAATTGTTTGCGGCGATAGTCATACATCTACTCATGGCGCATTTGGCAACATTGCATTTGGTATAGGAACGAGTGAGGTTGAAATGGTTTTAGCTACGCAATGCTTAATGCAAAGCAAACCTAAATTAATGCGCATCAATGTTGATGGTAAATTAAAAAATGGTGTTGTAAGTAAAGATATCGTTCTATATATTATTTCGTTATTGACTGCAAGTGGTGCAACAGGCTATGCAGTTGAGTTTGCAGGTTCTGCCATTCGTGCGCTTTCTATGGAAGCAAGAATGACGATCTGTAATATGGGTATTGAAATGGGTGCGCGCTGCGGAATGATCGCTCCGGATGAGACAACTTTTGCGTATATCCACGGACGTGAGTTTGCACCAAAAGGTGAAGAATGGAACAAAAAATTAGCTTACTGGAAAACTTTATTCAGCGATGTTGATGCAAAATTTGATAAAGAAATAAATATCAAAGCAGAGGAAATTGAACCAATGATCACTTACGGAACCAACCCTGGCATGGGTATTGGCGTAAGCGGACATGTACCAAAATTGAGCGAAGTAGAAGAAAGTGAAAAACCTTCTTTCGAAAAATCATTGCACTACATGGATCTTCAACCTGGTGAAAACATCAAAGGTAAAAAGATCGATTATGTATTTATCGGTAGTTGTACTAACAGTCGCATTGAAGATCTAAGAATGGTGGCCGATTTTGTAAAAGGCAAACATAAAGCTGATGGAGTTGTTGCATGGATCGTTCCAGGCAGTAAGCAAGTTGAAGCCCAGGCTAAATTAGAAGGCATTGATAAAGTATTGGAAACAGCTGGTTTCCAATTACGTCAGCCTGGTTGCAGTGCATGTTTAGGAATGAATGAAGATAAAATACCAGCGGGTAAATATTGTATCTCTACATCCAACAGAAACTTCGAAGGAAGACAAGGACCGAATGCAAGGACAATGTTGGCTAGTCCGTTAACAGCAGCATTAGCAGCTATTACAGGAAAAGTTGGAGATGTTAGAGAATTTTTAAACTAATAATATGATGCAAGAAGATTTTGATTTAATACACACAGCACAGCAGAATTTTATTACAATGCTTGATGGGTTAAGTCTTGACCAGATCAATAAAGTTCCTCAAGGATATAATAATAACCTTATTTGGAATTTTGCACATGTGATCGCATCGCTGCAAGGTCTTTGTTATGTAAGACAAGGTTTAAAAGCGCCATTGGATGAAAATTTTATCAACAAATACAAAGGTGGCACAAAGCCTGAAGGCTCTGTTGATGCTGAACAATACGCTACTATAAAAGTATACGCATTGGAAGGAATAAATAAATTAAGAGCCGATTATAAAGCAGGTGTATTTGCATCGTTCAAGCCTTTTACAACAATGTCAGGTTTCAATATCAGCTCTGCAGATTATGCTATAAAATATGTAGCATTTCACCATGGTATCCATACGGGTTATGCTATGGCCATTAAAAGATTAGTTATCTAAAAAATAATAAAAAGTGAGTAAAGCAATTAGCATCATCAAAAGTTCAACTGTTCCGGTTAATATCGAAAACATCGATACGGATCAGATCATTCCTGCACGTTTTTTAAAAGCAACCAGCAGAGATGGTTTTGGTAAAAATCTTTTCAGAGATTGGCGTTACGAAAACGATAACGAGAACCAACCTAAAAAAGATTTCGTTTTAAACAATCCTATTTACAAAGGAAAAATACTGGTAGCTGCAAAGAATTTCGGTTGCGGATCAAGTCGTGAACACGCCGCCTGGGCAATTAAAGATGCGGGCTTTGATGTAGTGGTAAGTAGTTTTTTCGCTGACATCTTTAAAAATAATGGGTTAAACAATTTCTTGTTACCTGTTACGGTTAGTGATGCTTTCTTACATAAAATATTCACTGCAATTGAAAAAGATCCTGCGGCAGAATTGGAAGTGAACGTTGATAAACAAACAATCACCATTGTTGCAACCGGCGAACAGGAAACATTTGATATCAATCATTACAAAAAAACTTGCTTGTTAAATGGATATGATGATATCGACTACCTATTGAACATGAAAGCAGAAATAGAAAAATTCGAAACAACTTTATAACCCCCTAAATCCCCCTGAAGGGGGACTTTTTGGAGTTCTCTAATTATAAAAAATCAATAATAAACTAATCTCTAACGGATTAAAAACAAAAAGGCCCCTCGGGGTTTGGTTATGAAAAAAAATATAGCAGTAATATTAGGAGATGGTATAGGACCGGAAGTAACGCAACAATCAATTAAAGTATTGGATGCTATTGGTGTTTACTATGGTCATGAGTTTACTTACACCTATGGTTTGATGGGTGCAGATGCCATTGATAAAACAGGTAATCCTTTGCCTGATGAGACAATTGAAATTTGTTTAAACAGCGATGCGATTTTATTTGGCGCTATCGGTCATCCAAAATACGATAACGACCCTACTGCAAAAGTTAGACCTGAACAAGGTTTGCTTAAATTAAGAAAGACATTGCAATTGTTTGCGAACATTCGTCCTATTACAACCTACTCAGCTTTACATCATTTATCTCCATTAAAAGATGCACGATTAGAAGATGTTGATTTTGTTGTTTTTCGCGAATTAACTGGCGGTGTTTATTTCGGCGAAAAGAAAAAAGACGAAGAAGGCACCTGGGCCTCTGATGATTGTATTTATACAAAAGCAGAAATCGAACGTGTTTCTCATTTAGCTTTTCAAATGGCACAAAAAAGAAGGAAAAAATTAACGTTGGTTGATAAAGCAAACGTTTTAGAAACATCAAGACTATGGAGAAAGGTGGTGCAAGAAATTGCTCCTACTTATAGCGACGTTGCTGTTGATTATTTATTTGTAGATAATGCTGCAATGCAGATCATCCAAAATCCAAAACAATTTGATGTAATGTTGACAGAAAATTTGTTTGGTGATATTTTAAGTGATGAAGCAAGTGTGATCAGCGGTTCACTAGGTTTATTGCCTTCTGCATCAGTGGGTAATTCAACTGCTTTGTTCGAGCCAATTCACGGTTCATACCCACAAGCAGCAGGAAAAGATATCGCGAATCCATTGGGTTCAATTTTATCTGCTGCCATGATGCTGGATTACTTCGACATGAAAAAAGAAGCGGCAAAAATCAGAGAAGCAGTTCAATGGACCATCTCCAATTTATTTGTAACAAAAGATATCGATCCTGTTAATTTCTATTTCACTTCAACAGTAGGTGAATTGATCACTGAATACGTAAGTGGCAGAATTACAGGCGATGTGAATAAGGAAAATATAGAGTTGAGAAAATCAACGATAATATAATCTGAACCATTGATTAATAATGATTTGATTGATTTAGTTGATTTCCTGAGATTATAAACTCGAATCATTTCAATCAATAAAATCAAATAAATCAATGGTCGTTCTTTGTTTTATTATAAGATAGGCGTATATTTGTTTTACAACTCTTCCACATGTTGAAAGGCAATATACTTAATGGCATCAAAAACATAGCAGCAATTATCATTGTTGTCGTTGTCATTATTGTACCTATCTCTGGAGGAGGAATTTATATGTAGTATAAAAAACTAAATTATAAAAAAGCCCGCCTCCAAAAAGAGACGGGCTTTTTGTTTTAGGGATAAATTTTGTCATGCTGAGGTACGAAACATTTCATTCTAAACAAATAGAATGATTGATCAAAAATCAGATTCTTCGTTTCGCTCTGAATGACAAAAAAATAAAAAATTAAATAGAATTTTAAAATAACTAGAAACACCATAATGGAACTTAACAAACACAGTAAAACATTAACACAAGATGTTACACAACCGGCAGCTCAGGCAATGTACTATGCGATCGGATTTAAAGAAGAAGATTTTAAGAAAGCGCAAGTAGGTATTGCAAGTATGGGTTGGGATGGTAACCCTTGTAACATGCACCTAAACGATCTATCAACGACGGTTAGAAAAGGGGTGAATGATAATGGATTGCTTGGTTTACGCTTTTATACAATTGGTGTAAGTGATGGTATCAGTATGGGTACTGATGGTATGCGTTATAGCTTAGTTAGCAGAGATGTAATTGCTGATAGCATCGAAACAAATGCAGGTGCGCAATATTATGATGCCTTGATCACGATCCCTGGTTGTGATAAAAATATGCCGGGTTCAATCATGGCTATGGGCAGATTAAATCGTCCTTCTATTATGTTGTATGGTGGAACAATTGCACCGGGGCATTATAAAGGTGAAGACCTTAACATCGTTTCTGCTTTTGAAGCATTAGGCCAAAAGATCGCGGGCAATCTTAGTGAAACTGATTTTAGAGGTATTGTTGAACATGCTTGTCCCGGTGCCGGGGCTTGTGGTGGTATGTACACCGCTAACACAATGGCTTCTGCTATCGAAGCTTTAGGCATGAGTTTGCCTTATTCATCAAGCAACCCTGCATTAAGCGAAGAAAAACAAAAAGAATGTCAAGAGGTTGGCAAAGCAATAAAATTATTATTAGAAAAAGATATCAAACCAAGAGATATCATGACTAAAAAAGCATTTGAAAATGCGATGACTGTTGTGATGGTTTTGGGTGGAAGCACAAATGCAGTTTTACACTTTATTGCAATGGCAAAAAGCGTAGGTGTTCCTTTAACACAAGATGATTTCCAAAAGATCAGTGATAGAGTTCCTATGCTGGCTGATTTCAAACCATCGGGCAAATACCTAATGGAAGATCTTCATAAGGTTGGCGGTGTTCCTTCAGTAATGAAATATTTATTGAGCAAAGGGTTATTACATGGTGATTGCTTAACTGTAACAGGCAAAACAGTTGCAGAGAATTTAAAAGATATTCCAAATTTAGACTTCGATAAACAAAAAATAGTCATGCCTTTGGAAACGCCGTTAAAAGCAACGGGGCATTTACAAATATTGTACGGGAATTTGGCAGAAGGCGGAAGCGTTGCAAAAATTACCGGTAAAGAAGGTGAACGTTTTGAAGGAACTGCAAGAGTATTCAACGGCGAAAAAGATTTGATCGCTGGTATTCAAAGTGGTAAAGTTCACGCGGGTGATGTGGTAGTGATCAGATATATCGGTCCACGTGGTGCACCTGGTATGCCTGAAATGTTGAAACCAACAGGTGCTATAATCGGTGCAGGTTTAGGTAAAACAGTTGCCTTAATTACTGATGGAAGATTTAGTGGTGGAACGCACGGTTTCGTCGTCGGTCATATTACACCCGAAGCTTTCAACGGAGGTTTGATCGCTTTTGTAGAAGATAATGATATCATTGAAATTGATGCTGTAAATAATAAACTGGTATTAAAAGTTAGTGACGAAATTATCGCCGAAAGAAAAAAGAGTTGGAAACAACCTGCTCTAAAAGCAACTAACGGCGTTCTATATAAATATGCTAAGCTAGTTAAAACAGCTGCAGAAGGGTGTGTTACGGATGAAGATTAATTCTATCACGAAACATTAAAAAAGAAATTATGAGTACTGCAATTATTGAAAATAAAGATTTAAAGACTACTAAAACAGATGCCGCAGGTAAAACATTACCATCAACCGACTTCCCCTTAAAAAAAGGTCAAGTTGGAGAACTAACCGGTGCACAGGCTGTTTTAGAAGCATTCATCGCTGAAGGGGTAGATACCATATTTGGTTATCCAGGAGGTGCTATCATGCCTATCTACGATGCTTTATACGATTACAACGATCATTTAAAACATATTCTTGTTCGTCATGAGCAAGGAGGTATACACGCAGGACAAGGTTATGCGCGTGCCTCTGGTAAAGTAGGTGTTGTATTTGCAACAAGCGGACCAGGTGCAACAAATTTAGTTACAGGCTTAGCAGATGCGATGATCGATAGCACACCATTGGTTTGTATTACCGGACAAGTATTCGCGCATTTGTTAGGTACAGATGCTTTTCAGGAAGTTGATGTAATTAATATCACAACACCGGTTACAAAATGGAACTATCAGGTAACAGATGCAACAGAGATCCCTGCTATATTGGCGAAAGCCTTTTATATAGCAGAAACAGGTCGCCCGGGTCCTGTATTGATCGATATTACAAAGAACGCGCAATTACAAAAATTTGATTACCAGGGTTATAAAAAATGTGAACACATTCGTAGCTATCGCCCCAAACCACTAGTTCGTAAAGAATATGTTGAGCAAGCGGCAAAGCTGATCAATGAAGCAAAGAAACCATTTGTAATTTTCGGACAAGGTGTAATACTTGGCAAGGCTGAACAGGAATTTAAAGCGTTCATTGAAAAAGGTGGCCTACCTGCAGCCTGGACAATTCTTGGTTTAAGTGCATTAGAAACAGATCATCCGCAAAACGTTGGCATGCTGGGTATGCATGGTAATTACGGCCCAAATGTCCTGACGAATGAATGTGATGTATTAATCGCAGTTGGAATGCGCTTCGATGATCGCGTTACAGGCCGTTTAGATAAATATGCAAAACAAGCACAGGTAATTCATTTGGATATTGATCCGGCAGAAATAGATAAAAATGTAAAAGCTACGGTACCTGTTTGGGGCGATTGTAAAGAAACATTGCCAATGCTTACTAAATTAATAGAAGCAAAAAAACATACTGAGTGGTTAAATAAATTTAAAGAGTTCACTAAGAAAGAAATTGAAGCAGTCATTCATGATGAATTGAATCCCCCTGCGAGCGATAAGATGACGATGGGTGAAGTAATGAAGTTCTTGAATGAGTTAACAAAAGGCGATGCCATCATTGTAACAGATGTTGGTCAGCACCAAATGGTTGCTTGCCGTTACGCAAAATTCAATGAAACAAAAAGCAATATTACATCTGGCGGAGCCGGTACCATGGGCTTTGCATTACCAGCTGCTATTGGTGCTAAATACGGCGCTCCTAAAAGGACTGTAGTAGCGATCATTGGTGATGGTGGTGTGCAAATGACCATTCAGGAATTAGGAACGATCATGCAGTGTGAGATCAATGTAAAGATCTTGATTCTTAATAACGAGTTCTTGGGAATGGTTCGTCAATGGCAACAATTATTTCATGACAAACGTTATTCATTTGTTGATATCGCTAGTCCTGATTATGTACAAGTTGCAAAAGGTTACAGAATACCCGGACAAAAAGTAACAGAAAGAGCGAACCTGAGAGAAGCATTAAAAACAATGTTAGATCATGATGGTGCTTATTTATTAGAAGTTATGGTAGGCAAAGAAAACAATGTATTCCCGATGGTGCCGCAAGGATGCAGCGTTGCAGAAATAAGATTGAAATAACCCCCTAAATCCCCCTGAAAGGGGACTTGAGGAGAATTCTAGTTTAGAAAGAATGGAGAAGAGTACAGAAATAATTAAAGAAACAAGGACCCGGTTTTTGAACCTGATGAATGATCTATCGATCGATTCATTGAATAAAATACCTACTGGTTTCAATAATAATATTATCTGGAATTTCGGTCACATCATTGCAACACAACAAGTGCTATGTTATCAGTTAGCTAACGTGCACATGAAAATTGGAATTGAATATATTCAGAAATATGCAAAGGGAACTAAACCTACTGTGTATGTATCACAAAAGGAAATGGATTTTCTAAAGCAACATGCCTTAGATACTATTGAGGAGTTAGAAACAGATTTCAGAAGTAATGTCTTCAATAATTTTCAACCTTACACAACAGGGTTTGGTGTTAGGTTGAATGATATTACTGATGCAATAAAATATGTGTCAACACATGAAACCCTTCACCTGGGTTATGCAATGGCACTTAAAAAATTAGTACAATAAATGAGCATATCAACAATCGATACAAAGTGGAACGCGGATCTGTACGATGACAAACACGGGTTTGTTTCAAAGTACGGAGAAGATTTGGTGGAAGTATTAGCTCCGCAGAAGGGCGAACGCATATTAGATCTTGGATGTGGCACCGGTTATCTTGCGGACCTGATCTCAAAATCAGGTGCAACAGTTATTGGTATTGATAGTTCTTTGGATATGATTACTAAAGCAAAGGCAGAATATCCTAAGCTTGAATTCAAAGTGCAATCTGCAACAGATTTTCATTTTGATGATCCGTTCGATGCAATCTTTTCTAACGCCACTTTACATTGGGTATTGGATAAAGAATCTGCTATTGATTGTATGTACACTAATTTAAGACGCTCAGGAAGATTAGTAATTGAGATGGGTGGGAAACATAATGTAGAAAGTATTATCACTGCACTACAAAAAAGTTTAACGACGCATGGCTTTGATAAAAATGCAGCAACACAATTATGGTACTTCCCTTCTTTAAGTGAGTATACAACATTGTTAGAGAAAAGAGGATTCAGGGTTAACTATGCTGCACATTACAACAGAGGCACTGAATTAAAAGATACAGACAACGGTATCAAAGATTGGATAAAAATGTTCGGCGGTGCTTATTTAAAAGGCATTAATGAATCTGTCGTCAATACTATTTTAGATGAAGTACAACAAACACTTAAACCTGTTTTGTACAAGAATGGTAAATGGATCGCAGATTATAAAAGGTTACGAATAGTAGCCACAAAATAAAACATTATGAAAAAGGAATTCACTATAACGGTTTACACAGAAAATCAAATTGGTTTATTGAACCGTATTGCTATTATTTTTTCCCGCAGAAAAATAAATATCGATAGTTTAAACACCTCTCCTTCTGAAATTGAAGGCATACATCGCTTTACAATTTTAGTAGAGGAAACAGAAGACGTTGTAAGAAAAGTTTGTCGCCAGATAGAAAAACAAGTAGAAGTATTAAAAGCTTATTTCAATACTGAAGATGAAATTGTATGGCAAGAAATGGCTCTGTACAAAGTATCAACCGATATGATCACTGAAAAAGTAAAAGTTGAAAGACTATTACGTGAATGTGGTGCCAGAACAATCGCGATCAGAAAAGATTTCACTGTTTTTGAAACAACAGGTCATCGTGCAGAAACAGATAAATTATTGCAAGTATTAGGTCAGTATGGCTTAATTGAATTTGTACGCAGCGCAAGAGTAGCGATCATTAAAACAAGTTTAGGCTTCTACGAAAAACTAAAAGAGTTTGAAAAGAAAGAACCTAGCGAAGAAGTGAAAGAAAACGAATTTCTTGATAAGCAGGATGAAGTTTTTACAATGTAGTAGAAAGTAATAAGTGAAAAGTGAAAACCAAAAAGCATTTTTTGTCATGCTGAGGAACGAAGCATCTTATTCTTTAAATAGATAGTATGCTAGTTGCGAATCAGATTCTTCGCTTCGCTTTGAATGACAAAAAAATATAACAAACAACAATTAAACAATTTATCAATACAACAACAATTCATCTTTAAAAATCAAATAACAAACGACAATGGCCAATTATTTTAACACCCTTCCCTTAAGAGAAAAACTTAACCAGTTAGGTGTATGTGAGTTTATGAACAGCAGCAACTTTTCAGACGGCGTAACTGCATTGAAAGGTAAAAAAATAGTAATCGTTGGTGCTGGTGCACAAGGATTAAATCAGGGTTTAAATTTAAGAGATTCTGGTCTTGATGTATCGTACACGCTTCGTAAAGAAGCCATCGCTGAAAAGCGCCAGTCTTGGAAGAACGTTACTGAAAATGGTTTTAAAGTTGGTACTTATGAAGAATTAATTCCTACTGCAGACCTTGTCATTAATTTAACGCCGGATAAACAACACACAAATGTTGTGACTGCAATTATGCCATTCATAAAAAAAGGCGCTGTATTATCTTATTCTCATGGTTTCAATATCGTTGAAGAAGGTATGCAGATCCGTAAAGATATTACTGTTATCATGGTAGCTCCTAAATGTCCGGGGTCTGAAGTTCGTGCTGAATATGTACGTGGCTTCGGCGTTCCAACATTAATTGCGGTGCATCCTGAAAATGATCCTGAACAAAAAGGCTGGATGTGGGCTAAAGCTTATGCTGCGGGTACAGGTGGTCATAGAGCGGGTGTTCTTAAATCTTCTTTTGTTGCAGAAGTAAAATCTGATCTGATGGGTGAACAAACTATCCTTTGTGGTTTGTTACAAACAGGTTCAATCCTTTGCTTCAACAAAATGGTTGAAAAACAAATCGATAAAGGCTATGCTTCTAAATTAATTCAATACGGTTGGGAAGTGATTACCGAAGCATTAAAGCAAGGTGGTATTACTGCTATGTTAGACAGATTATCTAACCCTGCAAAAATAAAAGCTTTTGAATTGGCTGATGAATTAAAAGTGATCATGCGTCCGTTGTTTCAAAAACACCAGGATGATATCATGAGCGGCGAATTTTCTAAAACAATGATGACTGACTGGTCGAACGATGATAAAAACTTATTAAAATGGAGAGCTGAAACAGGTGAAACTGCTTTCGAAAAAACTCCGGCTGGCGATGTTAAAATTTCTGAACAGGAATTTTTCGATAACGGTCTATTAATGGTAGCAATGGTTAGAGCTGGTGTTGAATTAGCTTTCGAAACAATGGTTGATGCGGGCATCAAAGCTGAATCTGCTTACTACGAATCTTTACACGAAACACCATTGATCGCTAATACGATCGCGCGTAAAAAATTATTCGAAATGAACCGCGTTATTTCTGATACAGCGGAATATGGTTGTTATTTATTTAACCATGCATGCGTTCCATTGTTAGCTGATTTTATGAAAACAGTTGAAACGGATATCATTGGTAAAAACTATAACGCAGGAAAAGATAACGGCGTAAATAACAGAGAGATCATCATCGTAAATGAAAAATTACGTGGTCATCAAATTGAACAAGTTGGTGCTGTATTAAGAAAAGCAATGACTGACATGAAATCTATCAGCACAGTAGCATAAAAATATAAATGGACACAACAACACATACGACACAAACGTTGGATTTTAAAGCAGCGGCAACACGATTGAAAAACGTGGCAAACAGAACGCCATTAGAATTCAATCAGGGCTTGTCTAGAAAATACCAATGCAATGTGTATTTAAAAAGAGAAGACCTTCAGGTGGTACGCTCGTATAAATTACGTGGCGCATATAACCTGATGTCCAGTCTGCCGCATGATCAGTTACAACGTGGTGTTGTGTGTGCAAGTGCCGGTA
Organism: Ferruginibacter sp.; assembly: GCA_035486495.1. GTDB lineage: Bacteria > Bacteroidota > Bacteroidia > Chitinophagales > Chitinophagaceae > Ferruginibacter. Next base: position 22,532 of record DATHNB010000231.1, read on the forward strand.
ATCATGCACAAGGTTTTGCTTATAGCTGTAAAAAATTAAATGTAAAAGGCGTAGTATTTATGCCGGTGATAACGCCCAATCAAAAAATAACGCAGACTAAAATGTTCGGTGAGCAATTCATCGAAATAAAATTAGTAGGCGATACTTTTGATGATTGTGCGATCGCTGCAAAACAATATACGGCTGAACATAGTATGACTTTTATTCATCCTTTTGATGATTATAAGATCATCGAAGGACAAGGAACTGTTGGTGTTGAAATTTTAGAGGACCAACCACAAGTAGATTACTTATTTGTACCTATTGGTGGTGGCGGTTTAGCAGCAGGTGTTGGATCCTATTTCAAAACATTCTCACCAAAAACAAAAATAATAGGTGCTGAGCCCGAAGGTGCACCTTCAATGTTAGCTGCTTTTAAAGCGGGTCATCCTGTTACATTAGAAACCGTTGACCGTTTTGTTGATGGCGCTTCTGTAAAAAGAGTAGGTGAACTGAATTATGCTATTTGTAAAGATGTATTGAGCGAAGTCCGTTTGGTGGCCGAAGGAAAGGTCTGCACTACTATTTTAAAATTGTATAATGAAGATGCGATCGTTGCTGAGCCTGCAGGCGCTTTGTCAATTGCAGCGTTAAACGATTATGCAGATCAGATAAAAGGAAAAAATGTAGTCTGCATTTTAAGTGGTGGCAACAACGATATCGATAGAATGCAGGAAATAAAAGAAAGATCCTTACAATATGAAGGCTTAAAACATTATTTCCTAATTCGCTTTGCGCAGCGCCCGGGTGCCTTAAAAGAATTTGTGAACCATGTGTTGGGACCAAATGATGATATTACCCGTTTTGAATATATGCAAAAGCATAATAAAGAAACAGGGCCTGCATTGGTAGGAATTGAATTAAAATCAAAAGAAGATTATGAGGTTTTACTTCAAAATCTTACTAAATATCAAATAAATTTCACAGCATTGAGTCAAAATGACAATGTTTTCGGCTATTTAGTTTAAGCGCAGAATTTCGGTTTTCCTGTTGGATTCCTGACAAAAATTAAATAAATTTGCGTGATTGTCCTTTAACTACGGCTGCTTGCTAAACGAATACTTTTTTCATCCATTATTGATTAAATAATAATTATGGTTAATAGTAACACCGGTTTGTATTCCCCCGACTTTGAACATGATTCTTGTGGTATAGGCTTTGTAGCTCATATCAAGGGGAATAAATCGCACCAGAACGTTTCTGATGCGCTAACCATCCTGGAAAATATGGAGCACCGTGGTGCCTGTGGTTGTGAGAAAAACTCAGGTGATGGTGCCGGTATTTTTATTCAGATCCCTCACGAATTCTTTTTCGATGAGTGTGTTAAGTTAGGCGTTCATTTACCTGAAAGCGGTAAATACGGCGTTGGAGTTGTCTTTTTTCCAAAAGATGCACAATTACGTGCCGAATGCAAGGATATTTTCAATAGAACTGCAGAGAAATTAGGTTTTGAATTATTAGGATACCGTCCGGTTCCTGTAAATACCAATGGTATTGGCCACACAGCTTTGTCTGTTGAACCTACTATGGAGCATGTATTTGTTGCTGCACCTGAAAATATCACTGACTTGAACCTTGAACGCAAATTATTTGTGTTACGCAATGCATCAAGCCATATAATTTATAATACAACTAAAAAAGATCCTATTGGTTTTTACATAGCATCTTTATCACATAAAACATTGGTGTACAAAGGTCAGTTGACCAGCACACAAGTAAGAGGTTATTTTACTGATCTTACTGAAAAAAGAGTAGTATCTGCATTCGGTTTGGTCCACTCTCGTTTTGCAACGAATACTTTCCCTTCATGGAAATTAGCTCAGCCATTTAGATATATCGCACACAATGGTGAGATCAATACTTTACAGGGAAACTTAAACTGGTTAAAAGCCGGCGAAAGAGGATTTACTTCTCCATTCTTTTCTAAAGAAGAAATGGAAATGTTGTTGCCGATCATTTCTGGTACACAATCAGATTCTGCCTGCTTAGATAATACCGTTGAATTATTAACGCTGACAGGCCGCTCATTACCACATGTAATGATGATGCTAATCCCTGAAGCATGGGATGGTGATGATAAAATGGATCCTGTTAAGAAAGCATTTTATGAATACCATGCTTCTATCATGGAACCCTGGGATGGCCCGGCTTCTATCTCTTTTACAGATGGAAAAATTATCGGTGCAACCTTAGATAGGAACGGTTTGCGTCCTTCAAGATATTGCGTAACTAAAGATGACCGTGTTATCATGGCTTCTGAAAGTGGCGCGCTTCCTATCGATCCAGCTATCATTAAAGAAAATGGCCGTCTGCAACCAGGCAAAATGTTCGTCGTAGATATGGAACAAGGTAGAATCATCAGCGATGATGAATTGAAACAAACTATCTGTTCTCAACAACCTTACGGCGACTGGTTAAATAAATACAAGATTCGTTTAGAAGAATTACCGGAACCTCGTATCATGTTCACTCATTTGGAACACGATCAGATATTCAAATATCAAAAAGCATTCGGTTATTCAACTGAAGATCTAGATACGTTGATCGCACCAATGGCATTGGAAGGCAAAGAACCAATTGGTTCAATGGGTACCGATGTGCCATTAGCAATTTTAAGCGATCAGCCGCAGCATTTAAGCTCATACTTTAAGCAATTGTTTGCACAGGTTACCAACCCTCCTATCGATCCTATTCGTGAAAGATTGGTAATGTCTTTGGCAACCTTCATGGGCAATAATGCTAATATATTATTAGAAGATCCGTTAAGCTGTCATACAGTAGCACTCAAACATCCTGTTCTATCTAACTACGAATTAGAAAAAATCAGAAGTATTGATACGGGCGTCTTTCAGGCCAAGACTCTACAGATGTACTACAGAGCAGACGGTAAACCAGATTCATTACAAAAAGGATTAGAAAGAATTTGCAGATACGCTGTTGATGCTGTGGAAGATGGATTTAAAGTAATTGTATTAACAGATAGAGCGATTGATTCTGAACATGCTCCTATCCCATCTTTACTAGCAACTTCAGCCATCCATCATCACTTGATCCGCAAAGGAGTTCGTGGTCATGTGGGTATATTGGTTGAAGCCGGTGACGTTTGGGAAGTACATCACTTCGCATGTTTATTA
>DATHNB010000232.1:0-16936 GCA_035486495.1 Ferruginibacter sp.
TGGAGAGGTTATAACCCCGATGCTCCGTACGATACAGTGGCAGTTTACGGTAATGGGAATGGTGAGATCACGTCTTATAAAATTGTAAAAGCGGAGCAATACAGTGTAAAGGATGGTGAATGGAAATTTTATGATCCCGAAACGGGCCAGGTAGAAAGTGTACAACACTACGACAGGGGCCGTTTACTAAAAGACAATCCCGATGGAGGAGGCGGTTCAGATTCGCAAGCAGCAGATAGTACTTCAAAAACACCAGCAAAACCGCAAGCTATACTTGATTACGAAAAAGGTAGTAAATCAAGAAAGAAGGAACGGGTAGGTCAAACAGGAACATACTAATAAATAAAAGCAGCCTATAAATTTCCATAACAATGCGATACATTTTTTTGTGTTTCATCTTTTTTACAACAACCTGTTTAGGACAAAAAAAGGGCAAAGGACATTCTGCCAAAGCCAAACCTGATAGCACTAATCAGGTTCAACTCGACACAGTTAAGGAAGTAAAACCTGATACCGCAAAAGCTGTAACTTATTTATCTACAGAAAGTCAAACAAGTAAGAAAATATACATAAGTGATACTACATTTTTTGCTGTACATATTACTGGTACCGGATATGAAACTATACTTATGGGAAGTGAAAAAAGTTTTGCAACCGATAAAGATCTGGACGATTTTATTACGTTAAACAAACCGATCATTAGTACTAAGAAGATATTTATTATCACGTCGCCGCAAACTCCTTACGAAACAATTAAGCCATTGTTAGAAATTTTAAAAGAACATCAATTTTTCGATTTTAAAATAGTTGCAGAATAGGCTGTTTGTCTGAACTGGGATTCGTTGGATTTAGGGATTATCGGATTTGCGAAGATCAATTGTCATTTGTCATTCAGAGCGAAGCGAAGAATCTAATTCTTAACCATTATATCCCTCTGTTAAAAAATAAGATGCTTCGTTCCTCAGCATGACAGAAGTATGATATTTTTTGTTCTATTCTTATTAAATAAAAAAGCCCCGATCTTTCGATTGGGGCTTTTTTATTTATTACTAAGTCTTATTCTTCTATTTTCACTTTACCTTTTGATTTAGCCATAACCGTTTCTGCAACAGCGTTTGGAGCAGGGCTATAGTGACTAAATTCCATTGTAGAAGAAGCACGTCCGCTTGATAAAGAACGCAATTGCGTTACATAACCAAACATTTCGCTTAATGGCACTTTGGCTTTGATAACCTGTACGCCATGTTTGCTATCCATACCTTCTAACATACCGCGACGACGGTTAAGATCACCTGTTACATCACCCATGTACTGATCAGGTGTAAGTACTTCTACTTTCATGATTGGTTCAAGTAATGTTGGTTTTGCTTTACGACCAGCTTCACGGTATCCTTGTTTAGCACACAATTCAAATGACATCGCATCACTATCCACCTGGTGGAAAGATCCGTCTTTTACTACCACTTTCATGCTTACCATTGGATAACCAGCTAATACACCTGTTGTCATTGCTGTCTCAAAACCTTTTTGAATAGCTGGAACAAATTCTTTTGGAATACTACCACCAAACAAAGAGTTTACAAATTGGAAAGTTGTTTTACCATCATTTTCTTTTAGGAACTCTTCATCAGCAGGACCGATAGTGAAAATGATATCAGCAAATTTACCACGACCACCAGATTGTTTTTTCAAAATTTCTCTGTGGTCAATTGTAGTTCCAAATGCTTCTTTATACGCTACCTGAGGAGCACCTTGGTTGATCTCAACTTTGAACTCGCGTTTCATACGATCAATGATGATCTCCAAATGCAACTCACCCATTCCACTTAAAATAGTTTGACCAGTTTCTTCGTCTGTGCGTACACGTAAGGTAGGATCTTCTTCTACCAGTTTCGCGATCGCCATACCCATTTTATCAACGTCTGCCTGAGTTTTAGGCTCAACAGCGATGCTGATAACCGGTTCAGGGAAAGTCATAGCTTCTAAAACAATCGGATTATCTTCATTACAAAGTGTATCTCCTGTTTTGATATCTTTAAAACCTACCGCTGCACCAATATCACCTGCTTCAATAAAATCAACAGGATTTTGTTTATTAGCATGCATTTGCATGATACGGCTGATACGTTCTTTTTTACCTGTACGTGTATTCAATACATAAGAACCCGCATCTAAACGACCGCTATAAGCACGGAAGAAAGCCAGACGACCTACGAAAGGATCTGTCATAATTTTAAATGCCAAAGCACTGAACGGACCTTTTGGATCTGCAGTACGTGTTAATTCTTCACCGGTATCTGGATCTGTACCTTTAATCGCATCAATATCCAAAGGACCAGGCAAATAACGTACAACAGCATCTAATGCAGTTTGCACACCTTTATTTTTGAAAGATGATCCGCACATCATTGGAATGATAGATAGATCGATCGTTGCTTTACGGATAGCCGCATGCATTTCATCTTCAGTGATCGTATTAGGATCATCGAAGAATTTTTCCAATAATTTTTCATCGTATTCTGCTACTGCTTCGATCAATTCCTGACGGTATTGATCTACTTCTTCTTTCATATCTGCAGGAATAGGCACTTCTTTAAAAGTCATACCCTTATCTTCTTCGTTCCAAACGATACCTTTCATTGTGATCAAATCAACCACACCTGTAAAGTTATCTTCAGCACCGATCGGCAATTGTAACGGAACTGCTTTAGCACCTAACATTTCACGAACTTGTTTAACCACGTTCAAGAAATCAGCACCACTTCTATCCATTTTGTTTACGAATCCAATACGAGGAACTTTGTAACGGTTAGCCTGACGCCAAACAGTTTCAGACTGAGGCTCAACACCAGATACCGCACAAAATAATGCTAGTAATCCATCCAATACACGAAGAGAACGTTCTACTTCCACAGTAAAATCCACGTGACCCGGAGTATCGATAATATTAAATTTGTATTGTTTTGTATCAGGTGTTTTTTTACCCTGAACCATTGGGTAGTTCCAAAAACAAGTTGTTGCAGCACTAGTAATAGTGATACCGCGTTCTTGTTCCTGAGCCATCCAGTCCATTGTAGCACCACCATCATGTACTTCACCTATTTTATGGTTAACTCCCGTATAATATAATATACGTTCTGTTGTAGTGGTTTTACCAGCATCGATGTGAGCGGCAATACCAAAGTTGCGTTGATAACGTAAATCTGACATCTTGTTTATTTTAAATTTGAATGTGAATATTGATTGTTGCTATTGAATAGCATACCTCTGTATGTAAGAATCTAATGCAGATCTGAGGCTTAATATGATAATGATTCTCTCATAATATGCTAAATAAACCCTGCCGAACCCTTCGTATATGTTATACATGGCGGAGCCTTTAGCGGCGCAAATATACGCTAATTTCTTGAATATACCAACAGTAGAGGAATCCAGGGAAAAGTAACCATAAAGTAAAACCGGCGGCAATTACCGTCGGTTTATAGTATATAATGGATGGGGCAATTTATTCTACATCTAGTTTAAAGTGATGCTTACCTGTGCTATCTATTAAAGTTATTATATAAATACCAGGGGCATAATTCTGAATATTTTGATAGATAACATTTTGACCCACAGTAGACTCTCCTTCAAGGAATGTAGATACTGATCCCGTAGATACATTTCTTATCGTAATAAAATATTGTCCCGCTGTAGTTGTATTAAACACAAGTGTTGCAACGCCATGTGCAGGGTTAGGGTAAGCCGCTATAGTGGATGATGTATCACTAATATTATTAATACTATCTGCCGGGTTATTAGTACTATCCTGCAACAATACATAGATCGTATCACTTTGTAAAGCAAGCTGTGTAGCTGCTGTATCTGTTACCATTACAGAATATGTACCCGAGATGATTGGCGTGAAGGTTGAATCGCCGGTCTGTGTTGCTACGATCGCTCCATTCTTATACCAGTTATATGTTTCGTTATAAATTGAACCTCCTGCAGAAACAGATAATACAGCACCTGATTTATTGATCGGAATAATTGCCTGCGGTGAATAAGTAATATTATTTGTTACCGGTATTATTGTCTCCATACCTGCAAACGTAAATTGATTATTACTCAGGTCCAGATTAGCTAAATGCAGATCATCCAATGATGTTGGAATAGCTCCGCTTAATTGATTATTGTTTAACTGTAACGAAGCCAAGGTTCCAAGACCACTTAAAGAAGCTGGAATACTTCCACTCAATTGATTATTACCTAAACTTATTGCAGTTACAGCAGATAACCCTGATAAAGAAGATGGTATACTACCCGTCAATTGATTAGTACTTAAATCCAGATCAGTAAGTTTTGATAAACTGCCTAACGATCCTGGAATTTCTCCGGTTAATCCATCGTTGGTCAATTGTAATGTTATTAGATTAGAAAGACTTCCTAAAGAAGCAGGTATATTACCTCCTAACTGATTGCTATCTAAAACCAGATAAGCTAAATTAGAAAGGGATCCTAATGATGATGGAATACCTCCATTTAATTCATTGATCCTAAGATCTAAAGTAGTTAAGTTCGTAATATTACCCAATGAAGATGGAATCGTTCCATTCAGATTATTAGATGGAAGAATTATCTGCGTTACTCTTCCACTTTGTACGGTAACACCCCACCATGTACTAACTGGTGCAGTAGTTAACCAGTTGGTACTGTTTGTCCAGTTCGCTCCGTTGGTCGCATTGTAAAGGTCAATCAAGGCTAATGAGTCCTGACTTAATGATGGCGCTACCACTACATATAGATCATTGCTATATAAAGTTGTTGTTGTAGCAATCGCATTGTTGACATAAACTTTATAATCACCCGACAAGATTGGTGCAAAAGTTGAATCGCCGGTTATTGTTGCAACGCCGGTATTGTTATTATACCACGTATAAGTATTGTTACTCAAGGTACCTCCTGCTGTGACAGAAAGTGTACCATTATTATTGTTTATTTGAAGAATAGTCTTTTGTCCTCCAAATGTTTCTTTCGGTGTTTTGCGTTCGAGTGCATCGAAATTAAATTCATTATCATCTAATTCTAGATAATTACAATTCAGATTATTTAACGTTGGAGGAACAATTCCTGTTAGGTAATTATCTGCCAAACCAAATTCGATCAAATTAGAAAGATCAGATAAAGAGGAAGGAATGGTACCGCTTAATTGATTTGATTCTAATATAAGCTGTACAAGACCAGTAAGATTTCCTAAAGATGAAGGGAGGCTACCTACTAAATTATTGCTTGGTAACTCTAAAATACCAACTCTTCCATTCTCTATTTCGACCCCATACCATTCACTTATAGGTGCTGAAGTTAACCAGTTATCATTATGCGTCCACCCTGCTCCGTTAGTATTATTGTAGAGATCAACTAAAGCAAGAGAATCTTGCGTTAACGAATCTTGCCAATTAGGTATAACTGCGATATTTAGTGTATCGCTATACAATGTAAGCTGTGGAACTAGAGAATTATTCACTACAACAGAATAGTTACCTGGCACTGTTGTTGTAAATGTGGAATCGCCGCTGGTTGTTCCGGCAAGTGTAGTTCCATTATACCATTTATAAGTATTATTAGTTAGCGTTCCTCCTGCAGAAACAGAAAGCACATCGGTATATGTATTTAGATTTAGCTGAAGATTTGCTTGTGGGGAAATAGCTCCTTTTATAAAGGCATTATTATTTCCCAACACATTTTCTATTGTGTCAATTACATTTTCAAAAGAGGTAAACGTAAAATTATTTTTATACAAAGATGTATCAACTGCATAATCATGACTCAAAATTGGTCCGAGGGAATATAGATCACCGCTCAATTGATTACCCCCCAATTCTAAATCATTTATAAGGCTAAGATTACTAAATGAAGATGGGATATTGCCGCTTAATTGATTGTTTCTAAGCGATAAAAAAGTTAACTGAGAAAGATTACCAAAAGATGTCGGGATAGTTCCAATCAAATTATTATTACTCAAAGATAGACTGTTTACTCTGCCGTTCTGTAACTGAACTCCATACCAAGTACTTAGTGGTGCAGTAGTAAGCCAGTTAGTATTTTGCGTCCAACCTGCTCCGCTAGTACTATTATAAAAATCAACTAAGGCAAGTGAATCTTGGGTTAATGAATCGATTACAATGGACAATAAATTAACATGTAAAGTATCGCTAAAAAAATCTGCATCGGGAGTAAGCGCATTATCCACCTGAACAAAATAAGTTCCCGAAACGGGTGCTAAAAAAGTAGAATCGCGTGGCTTAGTTGCCACAACAATATTTCCGCTTATGCTATCATTTCTATACCAAGTGTAAGTATTATTCGTGAGAGTACCTCCCGCAGAAACTGATAATAAATTGTTATTATTATGAATAGTTAGAACGGTTCTTTGAGAATTATATGAAAATTTCGTTGTTGATAACCCTTCTAATCCATCGAAGGTGTAGTAATTTTCTTCTAATTGAATACTCGTAAGATTTACAATATTATTTAAAGAAGAAGGAATAAGTCCGGTTAGTTCATTATTCATCAATACAAGCCCTTCCAAGGCTGTAGCATTACCTAAAGAAGCAGGTATAGATCCAACAAGATTATTCCCTGTTAGGTTTAATTGAATTATTCTGCCACCTGCTACGATAACTCCGTACCATGTACTTAATGGAGCTGAAGTCAGCCAATTAGTATGATTCGTCCATCCGGCTCCGTTAGTACTATTATACAGATCAACCAAAGCAAGTGAATCTTGTGTCAATGATCCTGATGGCAGAAATGTAAAGTTATAGGTAGCTGTACCAAAAGCCGTATTGATAAGTAAGTTACCTGAAGCTCCATTACCTACAACAGCTTTTACTTCACTATATGATGGAGCTGTAACAGATGTTGCTGCCATACCCCCAAAACTTACCGTTGGAGCTATTGGGGAAAAGCCGCCTGGAGCAATATACTTTCCAATGATCGTTACTGTATCGCCTATATGTGCCGAAGTAGGAGTTACTGAAGTTATTACAGGATAGCCGTTCCACGTATAACCTGCTAGACTTGCTGTATCGGAACCATTAATTACACTTATATCACCTGATGCTGTAGTACCTCCAACAACTGCTTTTATTGTGGTAGATGATATTGTGGTAGAATTAACAAGATAACCTGCAAAACGAACTTGTGATGAAACACTAAAATTAGAACCTGTAATAGTTACCGTATCATCCGGCCCCGCAGTATTAGGTGAAAAAGAAGTTATAGTTGGTTGTAATTGTCCAAAACTATTTGCTATAAATAAAAAACTAATGAAAAGAAAAAGTAAATGTTTTTTCATAAAAGTATTTGAGCGGATATAAATTATTTTTTATATAAAAATTTAATGAATAATAAACCAATGCTTTAGTCTCTTTACATATACTGTTGTTGGTCAAAGAAGGTTGGGTAGCGGTATAAAGATAACAGTTTTACAAAAAAGAGCCAATTTTGCTATTAAGTATTAGGTAAATGCTTATTAAAAAAATCTTTACTGGCATCATTCCAGTTATCAAATAATTTTTTACGCTTACGATCTAAATCATGCGAGGTATTATTGAATTTTTTGAGTGAAGCATTGAATTCATCTACGGCTTTTTTGTAATCATTAACCTCATCTTTAGTATGTGAAGGCTTTTTTTCATAGAGTATTCTCGTTTTCTGAAATTCTTTAGCCGCAGGAAAATAACCTGATACATCTCCCATTTTCTCATCAGATTCAGCAGAATAAAACGTCAGGATAAGTTTGCCATTTTTTATCAAATTATTATCCCCATTAAATGCTTTTAATGTATCTAATTGTTTTAGGCCATCCTGCGCATTTTGATATACGATCTTTTTGTTTTGTTCAACACTATTGCCATCTTTTAGCTTTATCGCATCTAATAAATAAATTTCTGAGTTATACGTTTTAAAAAACAATAGGTATATCTTATTATAATAAGTATTTACATCTGAAGCTTGTTGCGTCTTATCGCTAAACTCATCTTTATTATTGATATACTTATCAGCAAATTTCATTGATGCTACATGATAAGAAACATTAATTACTTTCAACTTTCCATTTGCCAATACTTTAGCTGTTAACAGCTCTTTCATTTTATCAAAAGATTTTTCAGCTGTCGGTTCAATAGTTGCAATTTTAATATAATCAGTATTCAATAGATTAAAACAAGCTTTCGTAAAGGAAACAGCAGAATCTCTAAATTCTTTATCATCCTGAAATAGCGGCATAGCACTTATAGTCAACTCTGACTTATTTATCTCATTCAACAATGCCCTATTCAAAGATGTTATTTTATCCGTTTTTTTTCTTTGAGAAATAGCATTGCTATACTCCAGGAAATCCTTCGCAATTTTTGTATGCTGTTTATCTATTACAGCCAGGTATGTTTTTGCATTAGTAAGCTTTTGCGACTTTACCGATGAAGAAATAAAAATGGCAATGACAAATATTATAGCTGAAAAAAATCTCATTATTTCGTTGTTGTTGTTTTAATATTTATGCACTACAAAAAATGTCAGGATAAATTCCTGACATTCAAATACAGTATTCTCTTTTATTTTAATTTCATTTCTGTGATCATTCTTGCAATACGATCATCCAGCTTTTTTTCTGTTTCATCAAACGCTGCTGCATTGGCGAGTTTTGTATTGGTGCTGAAATAAAATTTTATCTTGGGTTCAGTTCCGCTCGGCCTTGCAGATATCTTTGTTCCATCATCTAAGACAAATTGCAGCACGTTACTTTTAGGTAAATCGATCTTCCAGGTTTTGCCTGTTTGCAGATCTTTACCTACCTGTAATTCATAATCCAACAAATGCTGAACAGGAGTACCATCAATGGTTTTAGGTGGGTTTTTTCTGTACCCTTCCATCATGTCTTCGATTTCCTTTGCACCATTCATTCCTTTTTTGGTAATGCTTACAAGATTTTCTTTAAACAGACCATATTGTACATAGATGTCAATTAATTTATCATACAATGTTCTTCCTTTTGCTTTTTCATAAGCGGCCATTTCGCAACTTAATGCTACTGCACTTACAGCATCTTTATCTCTTACTTTATCCCCGACCATTAAACCAAAGCTTTCTTCACCACCAATGATGTAATTTTCTTTGCCTTCTTTTTCTTTGATCATATTCGCTATCCACTTAAATCCTGTCAACACATTATAGCAGGCAACATTATTTTCTTTCGCAATAACATCAATCAACCCTGTGGTAACAATTGTTTTAATTACCATATCATTTGGCTTGGCAATACCCTTTGCTTTTCTTGCCTCGATCAAATAATTGAAAGCAATAGCTGCCGTTTGATTACCATTCAATAACACCCATTCACCTTTATGATTTTTAACGCCGATAGCAACTCTATCCGCATCAGGATCTGTACCTAACAAAATATCAGCATTGATAGCTTGCGCTTTCTTCAAACCAATACTCATCGCCTCTCTTTCTTCGGGATTTGGATAAATAACCGTTGGAAAATTACCGTCCGGAACTCTTTGTTCTTCTACAATATTTATGTCTGTAAAACCAAAACCCTTTAATGCATCCGGCACCAACATAATACCTGATCCATGTATTGGCGTGTACACAATTTTAAGATCGTGTTGCGCTTTACAAACTTCAGGATATACTGATAATGTTTTTACCATATCGAGGTAAACAGCATCGACATCTTTCCCAATGCTGATAATATTAGCTTCGCCACCGCTCCATTTTACATCATTAACAGAACCTATTTTATTTACTTCAAGAATTACATTTTCATCATGCGGTGAAACCATTTGTCCGCCATCATCCCAATATGCTTTGTAACCATTATATTCTTTTGGATTATGACTTGCCGTAACAACAACTCCACCCTTACATCCAAAATGACGAATACTGAAACTCAATTCAGGTGTAGGTCTTAGTGATTCAAATAAATATACTTTAATACCATTTGCTGCAAATACATTCGCTGTTGTCTCTGCAAAAAAGCGACTATTGTTTCTGCAATCGTGCGCAATGGCTACTTTGATTTCTCCGGTAAAACATTTCTTTAAATAATTTGCATAGCCTTGTGTTGCCATACCCACCGTGTATTTATTCATACGGTTTGTACCTACACCCATTATTCCTCTCAGGCCTCCCGTACCAAATTCCAGATCTTTATAAAAAGCTTCTGTAAGCTCATCAGGTTTTTCTTTTTGTAAGCGGGTTATTTCATCCTTGGTAGCTTGATCATAATTACCTTTTAACCAAACAGCCACTTTTTCATTTACGTTATCCATATAGAAATTTAATTGAGGAACTAAAAATAATGATAAATGATTAATTGTAAATGGTAAATGTGAAGATTCTTTACCCGCTAAAATAAAAGCTGAATTAAGGCATGATAGACCCAGAAAAGGTAAATGGTAAACTATCGGAGAGACTGCCCCTGATCGTTTACCATTTATAAGTTTACCATTACTATTGCCCTGAGCTTTGGATATTTTGAATATTATCAATTTCAGCCTTCATATTCTTGCGTTTAAACAAACTCACGTCTGCTTTACCAAAACGCCAGTTAAACGTCAGGCGCACTACTTGAGGGTCCCTTATGCGCCAATTTTGTTGTATCGCGAACTGGGTCTGAGAATATGAGCTATAAGTCCTCGTTCTAAAAACATCGCTCATTTGTAAGGTTAATGACGCAGCATTGTTTTTTAAGAAATCTTTTTTAAAGGCAATATCAACATAACCTGAAGGTTTGATATATCCGTCAGCGTTAGGTTGTTGTTGTCCGAATGTGCCGGGTCCCTGGCCACCGCCTGTACTTTGCGGGATAAGCGTTTTAGCTGTATAAACACCACTTACTTGTGCCGAATAATTTTTAGGAAATTTAAAGTCATTACTCAATTTACCAAACCAGCTAAACTGACTGTTATTAATACCTCCAGACAAATTACTTGCATCAACAGTAGCGTCATAAAAATTAAGATCTGTGGTAACATCCCACCAATTCATTATTTTATTCTTGCCGATAAGCTCTAGCCCGTAAGTATAACTATTGTTTGCATTGGCATACGTTGTAATTGTTACACTATCAGGTCCGGTTGCGTTGGCTTGTCTATATTGATAAGTAGAAATTAAATTATTGGTAGTACGTAAATAAACTGTTGCCAAAAATGTTTGTTTACTACTAAATTGATTTTCATAAGAGAATTCAAATAAATTATCAAACTCAGGAACCAGGTTAGGATTACCTCTTGTAAGATTCAATGAATCGGAAAAGTTAGTAAAAGGTAATAGCTGGAAGAAGTTTGGACGATTTATCTTTCTTGAATAATTCAATTGGATATCCTGCTTATCTGTCAATTTATACGTTGTATATACACTTGGAAAAAGGCTCAAGGGATATTGATTTCCGAGCGGTGTATTTACTCCATCAACATTAAGCGAACCACTGTATTGCGAACTTTCTACCCTAAGTCCAGCCTGATAATTAAACTTATTTATTTTTTGAGAGAAAGTAGTATACGCTGCATATACCTGATCGCTATATGAATAGTTATTACTTAATGCAGGTATCAATATGTTTGGTCCGTTTGCAGAATCTTTTTCGTAAGTATCACTAAAACTTGTGTAATTTCTGATGGCTGCACGTGCGCCCATTTCTATTTTTATTTTATCTGTAATAGGATTAGTGAAATCCGTTTGAGCTGTATAATAATCCGTCTTACCTCCTCCTGCACCACTTTGATACAGATATGGTGTACTGTAAGTACTATTAAAATACTGCGTTACATAATTGCTATTATTATCGTTATTGCTATGACTATAAGTCAGATCAGCAGTAACATTTTTATTCGCTTTTGCAAAATTGTGTTTAAAGCTAAGTGTACCACCCGAGTTCTTAAAATCAAAATCTGTATTATTAGTACGTGTACCGTTATCACTGCCGATGAAGCTTCCTGTTGTATCTCTTAATATGTTATAAAGATCCGTCGTATTAAAGTGCCCCCTTACAAAGTTTCCACCAATGGTAAGCGTATTTCTATTGTCAATTAAATAATCAATACCACCTCTTGCAAATCCAAAATATCCGATATTAATTGGCTTATCGCTCTGTGACAAATATGCTGTATCTGCACCTAAAAAGTTTTCTTGAGTAGTAGTGGCGTTCGTTATAGATTTTCTATAGCTCAATTGTCCGCTACCAAAGAAATTTATTTTTCCTTCTTTAATATTGATGTTGCCACCAATATTAGGTTTACCACGACTATCCACACTTGCTCTTAAATTTCCATTATAGCCAGGCTTAAGATTTTTTTTCATTATGATATTCAATATCCCTGCACCACCACCCGATGCATCAAATTTTGCAGATGGATTGGTAATGATCTCAACACTTTCAATCTCATCAGCCGGTATCTGATCTAAGGTTAAAGTACTTGGCCTGCCGTCTATAAATATTTGTGGCGTGGCGTTTCTCATTGTCACATTACCATCTACATCTACATTTACGCCGGGTACATTTTTCATTACATCCTGCGCTGTACCGCCAACGCTCGTTAAATTCTTTTCTACATTAAAAACTTTTCTATCAATACTCATTGATAACAAAGGTTTTTCTGCAGTAACGGTCACTTCATCTAATTGCTGCTGATCAACAACCATTTTTAAATTTCCGAGGTCCTTATCAACAGCATTGATCAAACTGCTATAATCACCATTTTTAATGTTATCAAAATTCAAATTAAATGCTAATCTCTGTTCGATAGGTTTATATCCAATGGCTGTTATTCTCAACGTATAATTTGCCATTACATTCAAATTCTCTAAACTAAAATCTCCTTTCTTACCGGTCAGCATCCCTGCTATTACAAAATCTTTTCTTTTTTTAGTAGCTGTATCTAATTTGGTTTGAAGCAATTGCACGGACGCATCTTCAATGCCTTTCACGCCACCGCCATCAACCACTCTGCCATAAAAATGGCCACTGTTCATATTTTGTGAACCGCCACCACCGCCCGGCATCTGTGCGTAAAGATTTGTTGTAACTAATAAGACTAACGGTACGAAAAGATATTTGATAAACTTATTCACTGGAATTATATTGAATGTAAAAACACTTGCTTAAAGATTTAGACGCAAAACTCGTCATCATATTTTAATTATGCAATATGCAAATGATGAATGGTATAAAAGTACGGCCTGTATGGTGTTAACGAAAAGTTATTACCTCGTAATCAGTATAAATAACACCTGAATTATTCCAATTAATAACCCAAAGAATGCGCCGCTGAATTCTAAAAACTTAAATTCTTTTTTAGTTATCTGATCCAGCATATCTTCTAATTTCTCGGCAGAAAATCCCGCTATCTTTTCCGTTACTATTTTTTCCAGATCAAGATCACTTTGCAGCTTATTCATATAATTCTTCATCAAAACAGGAAAAAGATTTTCTAGTTCAACAATGAAAGCTTCTTTTAATTGATTGATGGTTTTATCGCCGATCAACATTGCCAACATAGGAAAAACATCTTTCAATTTATTACGCAGAAAATTATCAATATGTGCCTCTATTTCAGGCTTTAGCTTTTGTAAATTATCGGGACTGGTTATCTTTCTCTCTATTTCATCGAACGATAATAATTCTTTGCTGACTACCTGTCCTAGCTTTTGAGCTATTAATTGCTGGTTTTTAGGAAATATCCCCTGTAAAGTGAATCCTAAAATTTTAATGGGTCTTCTTGGGTGAAAAAGCATTTTAATGGCTATCCATGTAGTTACCCAGCCTGTAAAAGTGGATAATAAAATAGTAATAACGTACCCTGTCCAATTCATTTTTAGCCAATTTGATTGCAAAGAAACCAATAATAAAATAAATGAAAATGTAATTTTGATAAAGAAAGGTTTTTTGCTACTTTTGCAATCCGCTAAACGGTAGTCGTAGCTCAGTTGGTTAGAGCATCAGATTGTGATTCTGAGGGTCGGGGGTTCGAGCCCCCTCGATTACCCGCTTTTAAGTCCTGCAGCAATGCAGGACTTTTTTTATTCGCTTTTATTCAAATTTTAAGAAAAGTTTTACTGTAAACTCTTTGTTAAGCAAATAATAGCAAGCTTTTTTCCGTTAATTTTACTAGGATGCTTAAAATTCAACAATTTATTATGAGTAAAAAATTTCTACCTGTGTTGGCGATCTTAATAGGTGCCGGTTTATTTATCGCTCTTCAAACACAAGGACGTGCTACAGATGATAATCCAAGATCAAAAAATGAAGAGATATTACACAAGGTGGGATTATTACTTGTCCAAGATCATTACAGCCCAAGAAAATTAGACGATAATTTTTCGAAATTGGTTTTAAAGAATTTTATAACTGAATTAGATGGAGATAAATTCATTTTTTTACAAACCGATATTGATAGTTTTAAAAGATTTGAGGGAACCATTGATGACGAGATAAAAGGCAGTACTTCACTAGCGTCGGTATATTATATCGGCGATGCATACAGAAAAAGATTAGCAGAAACATCTTCATTATACGCCGGCATGCTGGCAAAGCCTTTTGATTTTAATAAAGACGATAGCATTACTATTGATCCTGACAAATTAACGTTTGCAAAAAATCAGGATGAGAAAAATGCTTTGTGGTACAAGCGATTAAAATATATGGCACTAACAAAGTATGTTGACCTGTTAGATGAAAGAGAAAAAAATAAGGACAAAAAAGATTTCGTATTTAAGGCTGATACAACGCTTGAAAGAGAAGCAAGAGTTTCTGTACAAAGACAAATAGGCCGTTATTTTACTACATTAAAAAATCACAACACACAGGACGAAATATTTGGTTCATTTGTGGAAACTATTACCAATTCAATGGATCCGCACACAGATTATTTTCCACCTGTTGATGCACGTTCATTTAATGAATTAATGAGTGGTGCATTTTATGGCATTGGTGCCCAATTGAAAGAAGATGATGGTTCAATAAAAATTTCCAGTTTAATTATTGGAGGGCCGGCATGGAAATCAGGCGAATTGAAAGTAGATGATGAAATAATAAAAATTGCGGAAGGTAAAGGTGAACCAGTAGATGTAACTGGTTACGCTGTAACCGATGCCGTAAAATTAATACGCGGTTCGGAAAAAGGGACCGAGGTTAGATTGACAGTAAAACAACCCGATGGTACCATCAAAGTAATTCCTATTATACGTGATCAAATTAAATTAGACGATACATTTGCAAAGAGTGTTATTATTAATGGCGCACATAAAATTGGGTATATAGAATTACCTGAATTTTATCTTGATTATGAAAAAGCAGATGGTGCTAAATGTTCGGAAGACGTTGCGAAAGAAGTACAAAAATTGGAGGCCGAAAAAGTAGAAGGTATCATTATAGATCTTCGTGATAATGGCGGAGGATCATTACCCGAAGTAGTAAAAATGGTTGGTTTATTCATAGAAGATGGGCCTGTTTGCCAGGTGAAAGGAAGAAACGAAAAGGCTGTGCAATTAGATGACAGAGATAAAAGTGTTTTATACAGCGGCCCATTAACTGTTATGGTAAATGAAAACAGTGCATCTGCATCTGAAATATTTGCTGCAGCTATTCAGGATTATAAACGCGGATTAATAATAGGCAGTACTTCTACCTATGGCAAAGGAACTGTGCAACGCAATGTACCATTAAATCCAGATGCTGATAATGGCCCATTTATAAATGATTCAGATGACCTTGGTACTGTTAAACTTACTTTTGAAAAATTCTATCGCATTAGCGGAGGCTCTACACAATTAAAAGGAGTTGCATCTGACGTTGTAATACCAGACAGACTTGAATATGATAAATCACGCGAAAAAGACAATCCATCTGCGTTAAACTGGGATGAAATTGCTAAAGCGGATTATAAAACATGGCCAAGCACTTATAACAGTAGTGCTGTTGTTTCTACTGCTAATAAAGAAATTGCTAACAGTACCACATTTAAAGCGCTAAAATCAAAATTAGATTCGATCGCAAAGCAGAATGATAAAGTTTATTCTTTAAACATTGATAAGTACAAAGCTGATGCTGTTAAATTAAAAGCTACTTATAAACAATTAGAGGACTTATATAAACTACCTAAAGATCTAAATGTAACCAATACGAGTACTGACCTTGATGTCATTAATGCTAATGCGGAAAAATCGGACAAGAATAAAAAATTCATCGGCAGCGTTAAAAGCGATATTTATATTGACGAAACGGTTAGAGTGATGGATGACATGATCAACCAAAGTAATGTGGTTAAACGTAATTAGATAATATTTTCAGATTCGATTAAATAAAAACTCACTGATATCGGTGGGTTTTTATTTAATCGAATTTTTTATTTCTCTCATTAATTAATACTTCTTTTTACAAATACTATAATTAATTCCCAGCTGAATACCTTCTGCATAAGTACCTGCATTGATCTGTACAAAAGCTGTTACATTTTCTCTGGTAAAATGAAAAGTATTTAATAAGTAAATAGGTATATTATGAACTCCATACTTGTTGTTAGACACAAGCGATTCCCCACAAGATAATTTATAACCAAACTGATAACCTTCTTTTAGTTTCCAAACTATTTCTGAATACCCACCAACTGTCTTTGTCCAATTATTTGATTCTATTGTTTTTGAATCAACATTTGATTTTCTAAATTTTAAATAATCACCAAATTCATTTTGGATGGATGTTTCAATACCTACAATTCTCCATTCGCTTCCTTTATTTCCAAAAGGCATAACAAAATTTATACCTCCATTAAAACCATATGCACCAAAAGAATATTCCGTTGGAGGAATAGTAATAGTTGTGGCTGAAAGTTCTTGAATAATATATTCGCCGACAGTAAGTCCTACTCCGTAATAAGCCTGAATAAATTTGAAA
>DATHNB010000233.1:0-2322 GCA_035486495.1 Ferruginibacter sp.
CACGCACTCGAAAAGCAATTGAAGAAAGAAAAAGTTAAGGCAAGGCGCGACGGTAAAAAATTAGAGATCAATAGCGATATTGACCTGGATGAAACAGAGTAATTAATTAAATAGTATAAATAAACATCTCCCTGTCATGGAAATAAGAAATTCAGTAATAACAGATATTGATGAAATAGCTAAGCTTTACCGCGATACTATTATTGCAGTCAATGCTAAAGACTACACAAAAGATCAGATAGAAGCATGGGCATCAACCTATGATAACCAGGCAGGGTGGGTGAGAAGAATGGAAGAGCAGAATTTTTATGTTGCTGTTAAGGAAAACAAGATAATAGGTTTTGCATCTATTGATAAATTTGGTTATTTCGACTTATTATATGTGCATAAAGATTGTCAGAGACAAGGTATTGGTACTAAGTTGGCGTTGAAAATAGAGCAAATAGCGAAGGAGTTAGAACTGAATGAAATTACTGTGCAAGCCAGTGTAGTTGCGAAGCCATTCCTTGAAAAATTAGGTTATAAAGTAACCGGAGAGAAACATAAAATGGTGAACGATGTACCGTTTACAAATACCATTTTAGCTAAAAGATTGGTAGAAGTCTGGCAGTAAATATGGAGGATAGTATTGATGTTGCAATAATTGGTGGTGGTGCAGCAGGTTTTTTTGCGGCGATTTCATGCAAAACGCATAACCCCAAAGCAAACGTTACCATATACGAAAAATCAGATAAACTACTGGCTAAGGTAAAAGTATCGGGTGGTGGTAGGTGTAATGTTACCCATGCATGCTTTACGGTTTCACAGCTTGTTAAGTTTTACCCTCGCGGTGAAAAGCATTTAAAAAAGGCTTTCGCTTATTTTAATACGAATGATACTGTTAAATGGTTTGAGAGTAGGGGCGTGATGCTAAAGACTGAAGAAGATAACCGTATGTTTCCGGTTACAGATAATTCGCAGACCATTATTAATTGCCTGATGCGTGAAACCGAGAAACTGGGAATAGCAATTGAATTACACGAAACCATATTAGTCGTTGAAAAGGAAGCTGAGAGGTTTAAATTAACTTTTAGGGAGAAAGTAATTCATGCTGATAAAATAATTATTGCAAGTGGAGGTTCTCCTAAAAAAGAGGGATTTGCTTGGCTTGAAAAACTAGGTCATACCATTGAATCACCCGTGCCATCATTATTTACATTCAATATGCCCAATGAATCTATAAAATCATTAATGGGTGTATCGGTTGATAACGCAAGTGTAAGGGTAGTGGGGACTAAACTAAAAACGGAAGGCCCTTTATTAATAACTCATTGGGGAATGAGTGGCCCGGCTATTCTTAAACTTTCAGCTTGGGGTGCCACGATATTGAATGATTTAAATTATAGTTTTAAGATACAGGTGAACTGGTTAGGTGCGCTTAACGAAGATGAGGCACGTAATATTTTAGGTAATGAAAGAACAGTACATCCTAAAAGAAAGGTAGTTAATTCTGAATCTTTCAAATTGCCAAATCGCCTCTATTTATTTTTGCTTGAAAAACTTAATATTAATACTGATACCACACTAGAAGAGTTGGGGAAGAAGAACCAGAACAGGTTACTGAATACTTTGCTGAATGATGAATATACAGTGGAAGGGAAAACAACCTTTAAAGAAGAGTTTGTTACCTGTGGTGGAATTAGCTTAAGTAATGTATCAATGGATACTATGGAAAGTAAAGTTTGCCCTTGTATGTATTTTGCCGGTGAAGTATTGGATATAGATGGTGTAACGGGTGGTTTTAATTTTCAAGCAGCATGGACAACGGGTTTCATTGCAGGCAAACTTAGTTACGATAAATAAAAATAGAGTAGGGGCTATTACCCGATCAACTCACTTAGTTCAAGCCAGCGCAATTGTTTTGTGTCTATAAGTTTAGCTATTTCGCCAAACTCGGTTGTAATGCGTAATATCTCATCGTGATTTGTAGTGGCATTGTTTAATTGCTCTAGGAGTGCTGCTTTCTTTTTTTCAAGTGCATCAATATCTTTTTCCAGGCTTTCAAACTCAAACTTCTCTTTGTAACTTATTTTCTGTTTAGGCGGAGCAGCTGCTTTTACCGCTTCAGGTGTTGGTGCAGATGCCTTTTTGTTTTCTTCCTGTAATTCTATTTTCTTCAATTCTTTTTCTTCCTCGCGGTAGTCAGTATACGAGCCTGCGTACATTTTTACATCTCCATCACCCGTCAATATAAAAAGCTGGTCAGCCAGTCTATCCATAAAGTAACGATCGTGTGAGACAATTATTAAGCATCCCTGGAAATCAAGCAGGAATTGCTCAAGC
>DATHNB010000234.1:0-3352 GCA_035486495.1 Ferruginibacter sp.
CTGGCATTATTTGCATCATTTACTGCCTGCAAACCCTTTTTTAGTTTGTGCATTAGATATGGCGGGGTGGGATATTTATGGCAAGATGAAAAGAGCTCAGCTTCATCAGTTATGGAAATTAGATACAGCAACAGCTCCGCTAACTGATTTTACAATTGGTATTGATACCATAGAAAATATGATGGTAAAAATAAAAGAAACACCATGGCCTATCTATAAAATAAAAGTAGGGACGGAGAATGATATTGAAACGGTAACTGAATTAAGAAAACACACCAACGCTATATTTAGAGTAGATGCCAATGAAGGCTGGACTTTAGAACAAGCCCTACAAAAAATACCAATATTAAAATCGTTGGGAGTGGAGCTGGTTGAGCAGCCATTGTCAAAAGATAATTGGGATGGAATGAAGATTTTGTTCAAAGAATCTTCATTGCCATTATTTGCCGATGAATCTTGCGTAAAAGAATCGGATGTTGAAAAATGTCATCAGCATTTTCATGGCATTAATATCAAATTGACCAAATGTAGCGGGATAACGCCTGCAAGAAGAATGATCTCTAAGGCGAAAGAATTGGGCATGAAAACAATGCTTGGTTGCATGAATGAAACTTCAGTAGGAATAGCAGCCATTGCACAATTAGCCCCGTCAGTTGATTATGTGGATATGGATGGACAATTATTGCTTGCCGAAAATGTTGGAAAGGGTATTAGTTTCGATAATGGGAAGGCGATTTATCCCGATAGAACAGGATTAGGTGTACTTGTAGAAGAATTTTAAATATTATTTGGTAAAATAATTTATCAGCCTTTACTTTGCATTATAAATGAAGCAAATAGTTCACATACACCATCATCATACTTTACCACAAGGGTAAGCTATATTGATTTGTATGTACTGTATCATATTTTCAAAAAGGGCTTACTGCAAAGTAGGCCCTTTTTGTTTCTTTTTTGTCATGCTGAGGAACGAAGCATCTTATGTATAAGTAATTAGTAGGCTAGTTAAGGATTGGGTTCTTCGCTACGCTCAGAATGACAAAAATTTGACCAAAGAAAAAAATGTAGATAATATAAAAAACGAGTAATGTTAAAAATCGCCATTCAAAAATCAGGCAGGTTGTATGATGATTCTATCAAACTTTTAAAAGAGTGTGGTATAGAATTGAACAACGGCAACAAACAATTAAAGGCAGCAGCTTTTAATTTTCCTATCGAAGTCTATTTTTTAAGAGACGATGATATACCACAATATGTGTATGATGGTGTTGCCGATATCGGTATCGTAGGAGAAAATGTTTTGTTGGAAACGGCAAAAGATATTGATCTTGTTTATCGTTTAGGATTTAGCAAATGTCGTTTGAGTATTGCTGTTCCAAAATCAATTGAATATAATTCTATTGAGGATCTGAAAGGATTGAAAATAGCAACTACCTACTCAACTATTTTGCAAAAATATCTCAACGATAAAAAAATAAATGTAGAGATACATGAAATTAGCGGATCGGTAGAAATTGCACCAGGTATAGGTTTGGCAGATGCGATTTGTGATCTGGTAAGTAGCGGAAGCACTTTATTCACTAACGGATTAAAGGAAGTAGAAGTTATCTTAAAATCAGAAGCTGTATTAACTGCAAACAAAAATTTATCTGCTGAGAAAAAAGCAATTTTAGAAAAATTATTGTTGCGTATTAATTCTGTTAAGACGGCGAAGAATAATAAATACATTGTACTAAATGCACCAAATGATCAATTGAAAAATATTGCATCGATATTGCCAGGTGCAAAAAGTCCGACGATTGTTCCGTTAGTGGAAGCAGGATGGAGCAGCGTACACAGTGTAGTAAACGAAAATGATTTTTGGGATATCATCGAAAAATTAAAACAATTTGGCGCAGAAGGAATTTTAGTGATGCCGATTGAAAAGATGATTGTGTAACCCCCTAAATCCCCCTAAAGGGGGACTTAAAGAGTCTGATTATGGAAAATGTTTTTATTGAACCGGTTAAAGAGCAATGGAATAATATCCTGAAGCGGCCTGCTTTTGATAGTAAGTCGTTAGAAGGAACTGTTGCGGCTATACTGGATGATGTAAAATTGAATGGTGATATTGCTGTAAAAAAATATGCGGCACAATTTGATAAGGTAACATTAGATACTTTGAAGGTAAGTGATGTTGAAATTACTGAGGCTATTGCTTTGGTAGATGATAAATTGAAAGCTGCTATTCAAATTGCAAAAAATAATATCACCGTTTTTCATGAAGCTCAAAAGGAATCCGTAAAACAAATTGAAATAACGAAAGGTGTTTTGTGTTGGAGAAGATCCATAGCGATCCAGAAAGTAGGGTTGTATATTCCCGGAGGAAGTGCTCCTTTGTTTTCTACTTTATTAATGTTGGGGATACCCGCATTGCTGGCTGGCTGCAATGAGATCATAGTTTGTACTCCATCTGATAAAAACGGAAAAGTAAATCCTGTTGTTTTATATGTTGCACAATTGATCGGGTTAAAAAATGTTTATAAGGTAGGTGGTGTGCAGGCTATAGCTGCCATGGCCTATGGTACGCAGACTGTTCCACAAGTTTATAAAATATTCGGACCCGGTAATCAATATGTAACCTGTGCAAAGCAATTGGTTAACAAAGAAGGTGTGGCGATTGATATGCCTGCGGGTCCAAGCGAAGTAGCGGTATATGCGGATGAAACTTCCAATGCCGCTTTTGTCGCGGCAGATCTGTTAAGTCAGGCAGAACATGGCACAGATAGCCAGGTTATTTTAGTGGCTAATTCACAGTTGATAATCGATAACGTAAAAAAAGAAATAGCACATCAACTGGCATTATTGCTAAGAAAAGATATTGCGACAAAAGCTTTAGAATACAGCCGTTTTATCATTATAAAAAATGTTGATGCAGCTTTTGATCTATTGAATGAATATGCTGCAGAGCATTTGATCATTGCTTCGGATAATGCATTGCTATTGTCTGATAAAGTGATCAATGCGGGAAGTGTTTTTCTTGGTCATTATGCACCGGAAAGTG
Organism: Ferruginibacter sp.; assembly: GCA_035486495.1. Taxonomy (GTDB): domain Bacteria; phylum Bacteroidota; class Bacteroidia; order Chitinophagales; family Chitinophagaceae; genus Ferruginibacter. Next base: position 3,044 of record DATHNB010000234.1, read on the forward strand.
CAGGTGATTATGCTTCAGGGACAAATCATACATTACCAACAAATGGCCATGCAAAAGCATACAGTGGTGTATCATTGGATAGTTTTGTAAAGAAAGTAACCTTTCAACAATTGACAAAAGAAGGGATTAAAAATATTGGAACGGCTGTTGAAGTAATGGCCGAAGCAGAAGGATTGGATGCGCATAAGAATGCAGTAGTCCTTCGTTTAAAAAATATATAAACGACTCGAAAATGGAATTCGAATTAAACAAATTAATCAGGGAGAATATAAAGAATCTCAAACCTTACTCATCTGCAAGACACGAGTT
>DATHNB010000235.1:0-2098 GCA_035486495.1 Ferruginibacter sp.
CCTAACTTTTTCTTAGTTTCTAATTCATAAAGAAGATTTAGGCATTTAATATAACTCCCCTCTACTGTAACCTCCATCGTAAGTACCTTTATGCTATCATTACCCAATGCGTATATAGGTTTGTATTGTTTTAACTGTATATTATTTTCTTTACAATAATTACTGGCAACCGAAAGCAAATTCTTATCTGCCTGAAGTGTATCCAACAAAAATTGTTTGTATAATGTATTTACTTTTGTACTTTTCGACTGAATATCTCTAATATCAATGTTAGATTCTCCATGATAATTATTTAGATCTTCGAATTGATCATACTTTAAATATTCTTGTATAGTTCTCTTTATAGAAAACTGATAACATAAAATGACAAGAAGAAAGCTTGCAACTCCAAATAGTTTTAGTTTTTGTTTATATGTAAGATTAGATAACATTTATTTATTACTTATTTCCATCAAAAAAATTCCGTGGTGAGTTTCCTTTTTGAAAAAATAATTATTAATTTTTATATTTTTAAAATCCTCTATATTTTTCAAATTATTTTCAAACTTGTTTAATTCTGTAGGATCATCGCAAGTTCCTGTAATCTTGATCGTGTCTTTAGCAAAAGTAATCAAGTTGTTTTCGCTAAAAAAGTCGGTTCGAACAGGATACACCGAAAGATCTGTAAGTACAACACTTTCAGGTACCAATCCTGCAATACGATCGGCATAGAAACTGAGCTTCGAAGAACCAGTCCAACCGTATTGTTGAAGAAATTCATCTTTCATATCAATTTCCTTTTGAAGACGTTCTGAATTCTTTGTCTGTTCATTAGTTAATCCCTGGGATATTGTTTCTTCCTGATTTTTACTAAAATAATAATTATATACAAAGAAATTTATCAACAGCACAACAAAAATGCTACTTAGCATACCCCATAAAGCGGCCTTATAATATTTATAATAAGTATAGTTTTCTCTTTCCTTTTTTATATTGTCATTTTCAATATTAGAATGAATATCCAAACCATTAACAAGCAATCCCATTGCTGCTCCAAACGAAATTACAGCCGATGAGTACACATACTGATCAGCTATCCTGTATTCTATCTTCTTGCTATAATTTTCTTCTTTATTAAATGGCAATACTACAACATCAATAACTTGATTTTTATCATTAAAGCTTACAGAATAAGCATCACTCTTAATAACTGAATGTTCTTCAAAAGACAAAAAAGGAACCAAATAATTAATATCTGCGGCGCCTAATGAAACTGATAGTATTTTAAATTTAACCTTATTTAAATCGAAAATAATTTTATCTAAAAGTTCTTTTCTTATTATATAAATTGATGCAAATTTTTCAAACTTTATAAGTTCCATATAGAACTCATTGTGATTTGCATTCGGTAAAATATTTTCAAAAGGGTTAGCTGATAATTCCTCTAAAGGAATTTTTTTATGTAGAACGCCTTTCCCGCCTATAGTAAGAGCTACAGGTAGCTCAACCGGTAGCTTTTGTGATAATGCATGATAAGAAGAAAGCGCATGAACTTCCTGTTCTTTATTTATTTTATTATTTTCAAGTTTCAGCGTAACTGCATTTATTATGATGTCTTCATTAGGCAAAAGAATTATTTCAACGCCATTAACACGCTGTATTTGAAATATAATTTGTTTTAGTTTAGACAACATAATTAATAATTACAGATAAGTAATAGTAGGTTTAATAAACACTATTGAAACTGTTTTATTATTCGATTTGGAATGGGTACTAAAGAACCATTTTAAGATCGGAATACGGGAAAGAATAGGTACACCTGATGATGTCTCACTTTTTGTTGTCGTTTCTATCCCTCCTAATACAATCATATCCTCATTTTTTACACGAATAATAGATTTGAATTTACTTGTTGAAGTTGGTGGAGGCGCATTAAGAGTAGCTGTACTTGTTGATGTGAAATTTGAAATACTAACAGCAATATTCATAGTTACCTGGTCATCACCAGAAACAAATGGTGTAATATCGACAGATAGATTTGCTTCAACCGGAACAAACTGCTGTGTAACTACTGTTTGTGGACTTAAAGAACCCAATACATTTTGTGTTGAAATAGCAT
>DATHNB010000236.1:0-3768 GCA_035486495.1 Ferruginibacter sp.
ATGCAACAACAGAAACTTCAATATTCATCGACTGCAATAATCTTACTTCCTTTAAACATCGGGGGTTACAGGCTAGGTTAGTACTTGTTATTAATAAAACGTGCTTACCCAATGTAATTAATCAGAAATTTGTTAGTTAAGAAATGACTCAATTTTTTCTAATTGATTTTGATATAAAAATTGTTTCGCAAAGTCGATTCTTTTGGTTTGTTCTTTGGCTACATTATATGCATTTATATCTTTAATCACCTTATTAAACAAAGCTGGTAATTCATCATTATTATCTCTTGATTGCCCCATCTCTAATAATCCAGGGTAAGCCTTGTAAGTAGTAACATTATTTGAAACAATTACTTTTCCTGTACCAAGATATTCCAGTATTTTATGATAATTAGTTCCATTACTTTGATCTCTTTTTATATCATAACAAATAAGAAACAGATCCACTTCTTTCAATCGTTCTGACAATATCAAAGGAGCCAACACTCCATATGCTATAACATTGGGTAAGCCGGTTAATTCTTTAATAAAATTAACCGTATCAACATCCTCATCAGGTGATAAATTTGAGTTTTTATAACTAATAGAACCCCAACATTCAAAGATGACTCCGGTGTTTGACCTGATTATTTGTAACAATATCTCCCGATCAATATCTGGTCTTAAAAAATTGCCCGATAATCCTACACGAATAGGATCGTTCGTTTGTGTATTGATATTTTTATTTATAAAGATCTCAGCAACACCATGATTTATAAAATATTTAGGCACATTGTAATCAGCATATTTCTCTATTATCTCATTTGTTACAGATAAAATAATATCCGCACTTTCCGCAGCTCTAATTGCCTTTTGATTTGTTGGTTCATCAACCGGCATAAATATTTTTTTATACGATGCCGGAAAATTTTTCAGCGGAATAGCATTTGCAATATCAAATGACCATACCATATCAATTGGCTGATCTATTTTTTTTATGATATTGTTTAAGTGTATTGTTACTAGCTTATCGAAAAAAAATGCTGATTTGAAGCGTATAAAGTAAGGAAAGAAAAAGCGATGACTAACCGTAAATAACCCTTCATACTTAGTCTCTTCGATAACTATTTGTCCTAGCTTCAGTTTATTTTTCTGATCGGGGCTGTTAATGAAATATACTTTATTGCCTAGCTTGGAAAGCTCTATAGCATAGTGATGTTTAGAAATAAACATACCTCCCCAATCCTGCTGAGATATAATAAGAATTGTTTTATTGTTTAGTTGAAACATTTCTTACTTAATAACTCCCGCTACTTTTTTAATCTGATCAATAGTAAGTTCTGCAAACATCGGTAGGGAAAGGATCGTCGATTGGCAGGCAAAAGCTACCGGAAAATCTTGCGGTTTAAAATTTCTGTTTTGATAACAAGGAAGGAAAGGTAATGCTGTAGGATAATGAATAGCAGTTTCAATATCATTTTGCTGTAACGAATTTTTTAATTCATCACGCCCCTGTGTTTTTATTACATATAAATGAAACACATTTCTATAACCCGGTTTGGTTTTAGGAAGTATAATATTTTTTGATGCTAAATGTGTTGAATAGGATGCTGCATTTTTAATTCTTGCTTCAGTCCATTGTTCCAGATATGGAAGCTTGACGGATAAGATAGCCGCTTGCAAACCATCCAGCCTGCTATTTCTACCTTCAATGATATGATTATGTTTACCTTGCTGACCGTGATTAGCGATCATTCTTGCCTTCGTTGCAATTGATGTATCATTTGTTGCCATACATCCTGCATCACCATAAGCACCTAAATTTTTACCGGGATAAAAACTAAAACTACTTGCATCGCCAAACGTTCCTACTTTCTTTCCATTAATAGCTGCACCGTGAGCCTGCGCACAATCTTCAATCACGATCAGATTATTTTTTTTAGCAATTGCCATAATTGCAGGCATATCTGCAGGATGACCGTATAAATGCACCGGGATGATCGCTTTTGTTTTTGGCGTTATTGCTTTTTCAATCAATGATACATCGATCGTAAAATAATCTTCTTCAATATCTACAAACACAGGCGTTGCGCCAACTGTTGTAATGGCCTCTGAAGTTGATATCCATGATGCTGCAGGAACAATTACTTCATCATCTTTCCCAATACCAAAAGATTGCAATAAAATTTCGATCGAATCTGTTCCATTCGCACAGGCTAACACATTACTCAATCCCAAATAATCGGCAAATGATTTCTCAAAATTATTTATAGCCTCGCCACCGATATAAGATGAATTCTTGATCACATTTTCTATAGCCTGGTCAATATCTTTTTTAATGGTAAGATATTGTGCATATAGATCTACAAAAGGAACTTTCATTTAATTATTCTTTTATTTAGTAGTCTTTAAAAGTTTAGCAGGATTACCTACATAGGTTCCTTCTTCTGTTATATTTTTTGTAACTACAGCGCCGGCACCTATTACAACATTGTTACAAATCGTTACAGGCAGTATTGTTGCATTGGAACCAATTGAAACATTATTGCCAATAGTTGTTGATCTCCATTTTGATTTGTCTCCCATCGCCGGAGCGCCTTCTGAAAAAAGATCATTGATAAACATTACACCATGTCCGATGAAACAATTATCACCAATTGTAACTAATTCGCAAATGAAAGTGTGCGATTGTATTTTACATCGATCACCAATCACTACATCTTTTTGTATCTCAACAAAAGGACCTACAAAACTATTATCACCAATTGAACAACCGTACAAATTTACAGGCTGAACAATTTTCACATTTTCACCAAACACTACGTCTTCTCTAATAATACTATTAAATAATACAGGCTTATTCATCGTTAGCTTTTTTTGCAGCTGTATAAATTTTGTCTATTATCTCTACCGTTTTCAATCCTTCGAAACCATTGGTAGCAATGATCCCTTTATTCGTTAATACATCAATTACATTTTGATACACCTTATCATGATTACTCATGGAACCAAAATATTTTCCATAATTATTAGGTGGATTACCCGGAGGAAGATCTTTTATTTCGAAGTTTTCTATACTTTGATATTCCAGTTCATTAAGATATTGTCCGCCAATCTTTATTGTTCCTTTCTCTCCAAAAATAGTTAACGAACCTTCCATGTTCTTATCAAAACTATTGACAGAATAATTAATACTGCCAATAGCTCCATTATGAAATTTTAAATTAACTACTCCTGTATCTTCAAATTCAATAATTCCTTTATGGTGATAGTTACCCGTCAATGCGGTAACTTCTTTTACATCACCTATCATCCAGAATAGAAGATCAATAAAATGGCTGAACTGTGTAAACAATGTTCCACCATCCAATTCTTTAGTCCCTTTCCATGAATTTTGATAATACTCATTGTTCCTGTTCCAATAACAGTTTAACTGTGCGCTGTATATTTTTCCAAGCTTTCCTTCTTCTATTATTTTTTTTACAGCCGCCACTGGAGGATTAAACCGATTTTGCTTTACGATAAACAAACGCTTATTGGCTTTTTCCGCCGCATTGATCATCTCTCCACAATCTTGAACAGTTAGTGCCATTGGCTTTTCACACAATACATGATGCCCTGCTTTTAAAGCCACGATCGAATGTGTTGCATGTAGTCCGTTAGGCGTACAAATTGCAATTACATCAATGTCTGCATTCTCTTTCAGCAGGTCCTCTATTTTCGTATAGGCTTTAGCGCTATACTTCGTTGCCATCTCATCAGCTTTTTCTTTTACTGTATCACAAACCG
>DATHNB010000237.1:0-8277 GCA_035486495.1 Ferruginibacter sp.
TTCATTTTTTGTAATATCAATTTCTACTATCTCGCTCTTATCTTCTATGTTCACATAAATTTTTCCAGCATTATCAGTTACCGGTACTTCTGGTTTTCCGCCTACAGGAATTGTAGCAATTACTTTATCTGTTAGAGGGTCAATAACGCTGAGATCTTTACTTTTTCCATTACAGGTAATTATTTTTTTCGAGAACTCATCATACAAAATAGCATCAGGATTTTGTCCCGTTGTAATTTGATCTAATATGCTATCTGTTTTTAGATCGAATACGGTTACTGTATTTATTTTTCCATTGCTCGTATAACCTTTACCTAACTCATCAGCAAAAGCAATTCCATGAACACCGGTTGTGTTAGGAATAATACCAACTGAATCTCCATTTATTCTATTAAGAATATTTACAACTGTTCCATGAGATTGGTATATTCTATTTGAACCGGGATCAACCGCAATAAAATCCCAACCGCCAGAACCACCTATATGAAATGTGTTACTAACACGATAGCCGCTTACACCTACTTGCGCCTGTAAAAAATTACATTGAGTAAGTAAGATTACTATTAAAAATAAATTGCTAATATGTTTTTTCATAAAAAAATAATAAGCCTCAAAAGTAATTAAACGAGATTTCTTATACAGTAAATATTATTTTATTAACTATTATTTATTCTGGTAATCTTCTAAATGGAAAAAGTTCAGTGAATTCAATCACTAAACTTTTTCCACTTATATATAATCCCCGCACTTTATTTATCTATGATGTTCTCCCCCACCTTCACCACCGCCGTGTTCCATACCGCCGCCTGCAGGATGTGACTCCATGTGAGGTGCAGCTTGAGGCGCTGAATGCATTTGCATTTGTGGCTGAGGATGCGACTGCATCTGCATATGTTGCGGTTGTGGGTGTGATTGAATATGTTGTTGCGGTGCAGCACGCATTTGTGTTTGTGCATGCGGTTGCGTCATGTGTTGTTGTGTGTGCGACTGCATATGCGTTTGTGCATGAGGAGTCGACATATGTTGTGGCGCAGCCTTCATTGTATGCGGATGCGAACCTGCACCCGGATGACTTTGTGCAACTGCAGAATGTCCTTGACTATTAAAACGACTACCGCCAACTTTATTCATGCTGGCAACAGCTGGCCTTCCATGATTTACTGTTGCTAATTGATTTCTATTTTGTCTGGCTGTTTGTTGATGTGATTCTTGTTCGTGTGTAAAAGAAGTATGCGATTGATTCATAGCAGCACGTTCTTCCGGTCTTGGCGCTCTTGTTATTCCACCCGGACCATTAAAACTTGTACGTGTATGCATTTGTCTTGTGTTTGCTACAGACCTATCTATATAAGTATTGTGCACTTGTCCTCTGTTCACATTTGTAACTGCCGTGTTGTATCTAAAGTGACCGCCTTCCCATCTGCCACCGCTATAACCATAACCTCCATAACCATACCCATAATCAACGCCTCCATAAAAACCAATACTTGGTCCCCAATATCCCGGATAAAAACCATAGACTCCATCATTAAAACCCCAATAACATGGCGTCCAATAATAATCAGATTCAGGAGGGGATACCCAAACACCCGGAACCCAGTAGTAGCCATCAATGCTATCGTAAGCCCAGTAACCGGGAGTCCAAATGTATCCATCTTCCGGACAAGGAGGTTGCGAATAAACGACTAAAGGTGGTGGAGCTATTGAAGCTGTTACTTCTACACTAACTTGAGCGTATGATGTTGCCGATACAATGAACATGGAAAGTATGGCAATTAGAATTTTTATCTTTTTCATATTGCAATCAAAACAATAAGTATGCCTTATTATAAATACTAGTAAGAAGAAAGTAAAGTGGGAATTTTTTACCTCAATAGCTTAAAAGCAATCCTCAGTAATAAAAACTATATACGCTTTAACCAACCGGTAATACTCATTCGAGTACGATGAGACAATGAAACCTCATGCTCCATTTCATCACTTTTAAAAAAGACCGCCTTTTGAGATTGCGGTTGTATTTTTTGTACGGAATCATTTTGATAAACTAACAATTGTCCGCCATCAGTTTCCAACCAATCGTTGTTTAAATAATTGATCAAAGAAAATTTTCTATCGCTATCTGTTTTGAATTGGTCTTTGTGACGTTTGTAAAAACTACCTTCTTCATAAACAGCATAATGAAATTCATAGCTGTTGATGCCAGAGTAACAAGTACTGTTGAGCCGGTCAACAAAATCATCTACCTGGTGTAAAAACTCCTGTTCAAAAATATTGTCATGGCTTTTGTCCATCCAGTAAATAGTATCACTGCGCATTTTTTGTTGCGCGTCTTTTACATCACTGTTTCCAATACCTGCGGCCACCATTAAATTATCACTTTGTAATTGCCGTATGTTTTGTTGAAGTCCCTGAGATAATGCATCTGTCAAAAAATTAGCATCAACGCCAATTTTATTATCCAGGTAAGAGTCTATTAAAAGATCAAATTGATTAATCATTAATGGAAAGGTAGTTCTTTTACTCCATGTGTTTTTTGTCATGCTGAGACACGAAGCATCTTATTCTCAACCAGCAGAATGATTATTCAACGATTAGATTCTTCGCTATGCTCAGAATGACAAAGAGAATGCTATTTTTCGTTAAGTTTTTCATAAAGAGAAGTGTTGCAAGAAAATTATTTTATTCCTCGCTTTTGTCATGCTGAGGTACGAAGCATCTCATTCTTAACCAACAGAAAAATTACTTACGATTAGATTCTTCGCTTACGCTCAGAATGACAAACTACTGTTCATTGCTAAAATAAACCTTATAAAAATTCATATTCTTCTCTGCATCAAAACCCTTTTCAATCAGCTCTTTATTTCCATGAATATAAATATGAAAATTCCTATCCAGCTTCAGCACACTTTTAAAAACACGCGCTTGTTTTTTAACCGCGGCATCAGAAATATCAAATGAATTATTGATAGGCGCATCAAATTCCGTTTCGTAATTTTTTGTGAACATTTTAAATTTTTCTATTCCTTCGGGATTGGAAATTACTTCGTTAGAAAATTCATCCATATCAAAATGATCTTTGTCTTTAAAGTATTTGATAGAGCGGTTTAACAGATCGATCTTATCCGCTTTGGAAATATCAAAAGAATCATCCATCTCTGTGGTGACAAAACTTTTGTACGCACTCAATACATTCTGTGTTTGCGTATAATTATCATTACGGATCTTTAATTTCAAGAATTCATCTACCCAATAAACAGCTTCCGAACGATTCGTTTGATCAATGATAGCAACTTTATAACCTAGCTCGTGTTCCGTATTAAATATAAGACAGCCCTTATCTAATTTTTTTATGTTTATCGCTTCCTGCTGGTAACGTAATTGAAATTGTTTTTGTTCCTGCTCAACGGTTAAATAAGTTTCTTTGGTTTCAGATTTAAAAATGCCGATAGCGGGCCAAAGCTCTCCTTCAATTTGCAGGTTATCAAAATAGCCGATGTATAATTCGCCTGATTTTATTTTTGGGTGAGAAGAAATATCATATAAATGCTTCGCGATCTGTTGTGAGTTTTTATGAAAGCTCTCCGGATCAGCAAATATCATTTCAGCAAAATGAAAAACTTCATTTAGGTTAAGATCTTCGTTAGGATGATACAAACGATACACTTCATTTACTTTTTCAAAAGGCTGCAAAAAGTATTGCATCAACAGATCATTTAAAATATCATCCTCAATTTGTAACGGATGCTCTGATAAAGTAACCGGCTCATCTAATGCTTTACTACCTATTTTATGAATGGAAAGCTGTGGAAGCGTTGCTCCGAAATATGAGATCATTGCTGTTAGAATATTTGTGCAATGATATTACAAGTCAAGGACGGAAACTATAATGTTGAAGGGTTGTTAAAAAGTAGTGGTACACAAAACCAAAAACTACTCATAATGAGTAGTTTTTAAAAGATATAACTATTAAAAAGAGACTTTTATAAAAACCCTTTTTATATACCCATTCTGCTGTTCTAATGCTTTTACTTCAAGTTTTAGTTTATCAGCATTAAGTTCATAAAAAATTTTACTGTGATACTTCTTAATATGTCCTACTTCTTTTTCTCCTTTAAAAAGTTTAACAGCATATTTATCATATTCATTTTGTGGATCAGTTTTAAAAGTCAAAAAATCACCCTTTTCAATTGCTCCCGTCTCTAATTTATTATGAGAAAGCCCAGTTAATTCTGTTAAAAAGTGAGTATCTAGCTGCAAATTATATTCTGCTAAGAATTCGAAGTTATCTGTTGCTACTAATCCTTGAGTTTTTCCTAATAAATAAAATTTATCTTGAGCCTTTTCTAAATCCACTTCCCAAAATTTTAAGAAATTATTTATATCGGGTCTATCTAATTTTATTAATCGTTGCCCAAATATTTCCGCTACATTACCATTGTATTCTTTCCTCAAATCTTGAAACTCCGTATATGGAGTAAACCCTTCTTTTTTTTGTAACTCGACCGTTTTGGGAAGATAATTAAACACATGTTTCCCATCTGGTTTCTTTTCTAAGATACCAATAGCATATCGAGTCGAGCCAACGCCCTTACGCCAAACAACATATATTTTATCAAACTCTGTCATTAAATAATCCCCGTAATTTTTCGGATCGCAAAATTAGCAATTTTATTATTAAGTCCTTTCTATATTTAGGTATGCAATAGGAATGCCAAATTGGAGGAATGTCTTTATCAATATTCTTTATCATTTCTGCTACAAATGTATCATCCCAATTTGAAAGAAAAGAACCTGCCGAAATAACTTCTTGAAGATACGACGAGTTTAGTAAATTACCAATAAGATTGAAATGACTCAATTTTTCGCCATTCCAATGCACTTCAGCTTGCCCGTTATTAATATATTTATCTATAAAAGCTCCATTACTTAGAAATTCAATAACCCGATCATCCGTCAATTCCCTTGCTAATGAGCTGCCATTATCATATATGGGGGCTGTCCCAACAATATTTGTTATTTCTAATTTAATCTGCTCCCCTAGTGAACTTACCTTATTTGTTTTGGAATCGAAGTACCCGTTAAACAATTTTCTATTTATCCATCCCAGTTTGTCAAAGCCTTTTTTCTTAACTCGCTCTTCTACAATTGAAAGCGTATTATGTATAAATGTGGTTTTACCCAAAAAAGCCCAGTTCTCTTGATGTCTATCAGTGTTACCAATTACTGCATCAAATAACAATACTTCAAAGAAAAAGGACCAATATTTTGTAAGGTCAAATTCATCTATAGTATTTTCTAATAATTGAAATGTGTATTGATGTCTCGTGGTATTATCCTCAGGTAAGAAATCTGGATTTAGTGAAGTCATATAACGCCCAACTTCAATTAATTGCTCCTCGTCTCTTTTTATCATTAAGGGGCTTATACAACCTATTTGATTATCATGAATTGCAATATCATAGCGCAAAATATTCAATCCTAATTTTTTACCTAATTGATAGGCGATAATTTCAGACCAAAATTCATACCTATAATATTTCTCTGGATTTTTCCCTTTTGCAGGCTTTTTCTCAGAACATTTAAAATACCATTCTTTACCATCTGGAGATTGTAAAACTCTTTTCGCCCGTGTTCCTCCACTATTATACCATTCTAATTCTGTCCAATCAGAGGCATCGATAAATTTTACATCCATAATTGTATAATATACACAAAAATAGCAAGTGCTTTTTGTGTTTTGATAACTATTATTCCACCACCAACGTCTCAATAGAATGCGGCAAACTAACGATCAAACTAGCCTGCCCATTCATCCACAGATCATAAGTAAATTTTTGATTGCTTTGATTCATTACTACCACAACAATTTTTCCATCGGCATTAATAAACGCTGTTGTTAATAATTGCCCACGACTGCTGGAGCTGATAATTCTTTTAGCGCCCGGACGAATAAATTTAGAGAAATGCCCGATATAATAATATGAACTGAGGTAAATTAGTTTTCCTGTTTTTGTATTGGCATGTATTGGCGCAAAACAAAAATTATTTACGTGATTGGGACCGCCTTTTTCATCTAACAAAATATTCCAGTCTGTAAAGCCAACGGTGCCGTTGTTGAAATCTTCTATCATAGAGCGGGCGTAGGTCTCGCCGAATTTCCAGCTGTTGATTTGAGAGCTATCAAAACTTTCTGCACAACCTTCTGTAAATAATAAATGTGTGTTGGGATAAGCTTCTGCAACACGCTTTACATTATCATAGATCATGTCGCCATTAAAATGTTCGTACCAATGATAGCCGATGCCCCATACATATTTTGCGGAGGCTGTATCATCCAATACATCTTTGGCACGTTGGTACATCAGGTCGCGGTTATGATCCCAGGCAATTAAATGTATGCTGTCGAGACCTGCGCTCCACAATGTTTTGCCGAGGTAAAATTTTATAAAGTTTCTTTCTTCGTCTGCTGTGTAGATACAAGATTCCCATCGCTGTATGGCCATGGGTTCGTTTTGTATGGTTAGTCCCCAGATAGGTATGCCTTCTTTTTTATAGGCATTTACAAAGTGTACATAATAATCTGCCCAGCTTTGATAGCAGGATGGTAATAATTTACCACCATACAATACATTATGATTGTCTTTCATCCAGGCGGGCGGGCTCCAGGGAGATGCGAATAAAGTAAGGTGTCCGCCCGCAGCTGCGATGGCATCTTTTATAAATGGTATCCGGTATTTTTTATCGTGCGCAATGCTGAATGTTTTTAATGTGGTGTCATTGTCTCTTACATACGTATAACTCTCAGAAGAAAAATCGCAGCTGGCAATATTTGTTCTGCCCAATGTATAACCAATACCTTTTTGCGGATCGTAATAATCCTGCATTAATTGTTGTCTAGTTGCTTTTGGCAATTTAGCATACACTTCCGCAGATGCATCCGTTAATGCACCGCCAATACCAACAAATGTTTGAAAGGTTTTTGTGGGGTCGATAAAAATGCAGGGCGCACTTTCCAAAGGTTGTCCGAAAAAATGAAATCCTAGTGTGTCCGTTGGTGTTAGTCGTAAGGAAGAGCTGTCGGCTGTAGTGTAGACAATAATTTTTGTATAAGGAATGGAATCTTTCTTATCAGTCGCTTTTGCGGATTGAATAAATAATAATAAAAGGAGTAGCAGTAAGCATTGTTTTATCATTTAATTTATTTTATTATAACGAATAACAACCGAAGGCTTTTAATAATAGAGATCAGCAATATCTTGTATTTGCTCCATGGGAGCAACCTCTTTGTAGAAATAACGAACAACATTTTCATTACTCCGTAGGAGTAACCCATTGATTAAATTATAGGGGTAACTCCTACGGAGTTAAATACAATTGGGTTTCTTCTTTTCTACAAAGAGGCAACTGCTATGGAGTTGTGTAACCTTTTTAAGATATCAATTCGCCGTTGGTCAGAGACCAGACGGCGGCGAACAAACTATGAATGTCTTGTATTATTTTTTCTTCTTTTGCCCTCTTGTAATTGGCTTGCCGTATTTTTTCATCATCCTGTCTTTCTTCTTTACAATAAAATTTACCTTTTGGTTCTTGGCAGATTTTTCGTGAAAAGCAGGACCTGCAGCTTCAGGCGCTTTCAGCTTAATGATCTTCATGAAAACTTTTGGCTTCTCGTCTTCTGTTAATACATCCGATATCACCAAGTTTTGTGGCAATGCTTTTTTAGGAATAGTATAATTCATCAAAGCTTCGATCCTTTCTTTATTTTCTGTCTCTCTATCCGCAATAAAAGTTATAGCAATACCTTTTTTATCTGCACGTCCTGTTCTACCAATTCTGTGAATATAACTTTCAGGAACTTCCGGTGTATCAAAATTGATAACGTGTGTAACTTCTGCAATATCCAAACCGCGCGCAATAATATCTGTTGCAATAATGAACCTATAATTGCCTTCCTGAAATTGTTTCACCGTATTGAAACGATGATTTTGTTCTTTGTTAGAATGTATCACACCAACTTTATCAGGAAACTTTTCTGCCAGTTGTTCATATAATTCATCTGCCAGTTTTTTTGTTGCAGCGAATACTAATACTTTCGTCATGTCGGCATCTTCTGTCAGCAACAATTCTAACAAATTTACTTTGGTATAAAAGTTCGGAACTTCATATCCGATCTGTATAATATTTTCCAATGGTGTTCCTGTTGGTGCGGCTTCAATTCTTACGGGATCATTAAAATAAATATCCATCAACGCTTCCACATCATCTGTAATAGTTGCA
>DATHNB010000238.1:0-7879 GCA_035486495.1 Ferruginibacter sp.
AGGACCACGAAATACGAACACTGAAGAATCGGAAGCGTATCCCCACAAATTACCATCAAGAGGATTAAACCCCATACCATCGGGAACTGCCGGAATATCCATACTATATACTATCGTGCTAACACCTGATGAAATATCTATTTGTATGAGGTATTGTTTAGCGGGAGTACCCGTAGTTTCTATAAGGTAACCGAATCCGTCACAACCTATTGATTGTGCATTTGCAAATATGCTTAACCCTAATATACAAGGAAGTATAATAAGTCCCTTATGAAGCTTACGTAATAAATGCAGTAAAGTTGTATTTAATACTACAATAGCAGCGGTAAATACAAAACAAATTGTACAGAGCACTTGTAAATTTTTATAGGTATCGTATTCTCTCATGTTTTCTATTTAAGATTACTAATCAAATAGCAAAAACAATGATTCTTATACTTCTATAACGCTAAAACAAGCCTTATTATTGTTCGAATATCTATTAAAAAGGAATTAAATGATAATACAGATATAAATAGCACTGGGACAGTCTATTACAAGTATACTTTATATATAATTTATAATATAGAGAACTATATAATCAGGAAATTATTAGCAGGATAATAAAATGATTTTTATGTGCAATTTTTTGTCATAGAAAATTAATACGCGATTATCTAATAAAAAACGTAAAGAATTTTTTTTTAGTATATGAATAATTGAAAAGTATAATTATTTTTTTGCAGCTTTCTGCTTGTACATTGTTATGTTATCTAAACGTGTTTTATGATTGGTACAATAAATAAAAAATTCCGTTGCTAAAAACATTCCTGTAATTGGAGCTGTTACATATATCCAAAAGGCTGTCCAGATATTGGCAGGCAAAGCACTGGCAAATGTTCGCGCAGGGTTCATACCAAAGCCACTAATAGGGCCGGCGATAATTACATACATACACACAAATAATCCTGCAAAGAGCCGTGTATATTTTTTTAGTTTGTTGCTCGCAGATGTAAATAATATCATTATTATCATGCAAAAAGCGATCAAAAATTCTGTTAATCCTACTGTGAAAATGCTTACGCCTTTTCCCGGGACCGTTGCTGCAGAATTAACAGGCGCAGCTGTTAGCATCCCTCCCATTAATACTTGCATTATATAAACAGTTAGCGTACCGCCAATAAATTGAAATATGATGTAAAAGAATGCATCCCGTTTACTAATTGTTCCTAACCTTAAAAAACTCAATGTAACTGCAGGGTTTATTTGCGAACCTGAAGGACTTGTCCAGGGAGAATAAAAAATTATCAAAGCTGTGAGTCCCATTAAAACACCCATTATTGTTAAACGCTCAAAACTATTAGGAATAGCAGTATGTACGAATGAAGTTTTAGCTTCGAGTATAGCACTAAAAAAACAAGCGGAGATCATAAAAATAGATAACCCCAATGCTTCCATTAAATATAATTTCCATTGTAGTTTCGATACTGACGACATCTAATAATATTTTGCTTTGGGCAATTTACAATAACAGTTTCAACGCGCCATAATAAAAAAGTCTCAACTTTTAAATTGAGACTTTACTAAAATATTTTCACGGCAATTACTTAGCTAGATCAGTATATAATTGCAGATAATCTGTCAAATCGCTATCAGCATTAAATGGCAATGTTTTTTTTCCTTTGATCTTGCTGAATTCTTCGACTAATTTTTTATCAACTTTTTCTGCACCAAAAGAAACCGCATCTGCAAAAGCTGCTCCACCCCTAAACATACCCACGTTGTTATTATCCTTAAAAAATTCCAATTCTTTTTTAGTGACGTTATCGTTGATTGTAGCCAGCTTTAGAAAATCAGCACCAAGCTTTTCCTTAAAAGTTGTTTGTCCGATCGTATAAACAACTTTACAATGATTAAAAACCGGCTCTTTTTTATATGCCGCTTTAATGAACATTGGTATTAAACCCGTCATCCAGCCACTGCAATGAATAATATCAGGAGGCCAGCCAAATTTTTTAACGGTTTCCAACGCCCCTTTACAGAATAATACTGTTCTTAATCCGTTATCATCATGAAATTTTTCTTTTTCATCATGAAAAATAGACTTTCTCTTAAAAAAATCTTCATTATCTAAAAAGTAAACCTGCAATCTTGCATTAGGAAGAGAAGCCACTTTAATTACCAAAGGATAATCATCACCACCTACAGTTACATTTATTCCGGAAAGTCTAACAACTTCATGTAAACGATGTCTTCTTTCATTTATAACACCAAAGCGAGGCATAATACACCTAACTTCCATACCTGTGTCATTAGCCTTTACTGCCAGCTTATTAATGATCTCTGCAAACTCTGTCAACTCTAAGTAAGGTGACATTTCATTTGCTATAAATAAGATTCTTTTTTTTGTTGACATTTGTACTTGGTTAATTATTATGTTTGGTACTTTTAAAGGAGTGCAAAAATAGGTTTTTTTTCGGGAAAATGAGAATACAACTGCATTTGCATCATATTATATAAAAAATGATACTATTTAAAAAGGCTGCGGAACTAGGTGAATACCTTGCAATTCAGCGAAAAAAAGGATTAAAAACAGGTTTTGTCCCTACAATGGGCGCTTTACATAATGGACATATTTCATTAATAAATGCCTGTAGAAAGCAAAATGACCTTACTATTTGCAGCATTTTCGTTAATCCTACACAGTTTAATGATCCAAATGACTTTAAAAAATATCCAAAAACCATAGAAGCCGATATCTATTTATTAGAAAAAGAAGGATGCGATATCGTTTTTCTTCCTTCTGTAGATGAGATTTATCCTTCAGGGACTCCTACAATTCATTACGAATTAGGCTTTTTAGAAACTGTTTTGGAAGGGAAATATAGACCTGGGCATTTTCAGGGAGTTTGCCAGGTAGTCGATCGCTTACTGCAAATTATGATGCCCGATCAACTTTTTCTCGGACAAAAAGATTACCAGCAATGTATGGTGATAAAGAAATTGATCGAATTAACCAGCACTCCTACCGAACTAATAATTTGCACTACGCAACGAGAAGAAAGCGGACTTGCCATGAGCAGCAGGAATATGAGGCTGAGTAATAATGAAAAAAACAACGCTATCAACATTTATAATACCCTTCATCTTGTACAAAAAGAAATACAACCAGGTGATCTAAGTCAGCTTAAACAAAAAGCTGCGGAATACCTAATATCAAAAGGTTTTACTGTAGATTATGTAGAGATAGCCAATACTGCAACGCTTCAATTAATAGATAACTGGAACGGATCAACGCCGTTAATCGCTTTGGCCGCTGCCTTTTTAAATGATGTACGATTAATAGACAACATTATTTTAGATTCGGAAACTACCAGATCTAAAAACCAATAGATCAAATTACAAAAAGGAAAAATCAATATCTACCTGAGTTTGATATTTGTTTTTTGATATTTGTTTTTTTATCATTTATGATGTGTAATTTGTATCACTAACTATCATGAAAAAAAGATTCGCTCTAATATTTCAATACATTATTTTTTTGGGCGTAGGTATAGCCCTCATTTGGTGGCAATTTCATTCAATGACACCAACTCAATTACAACAATTTAGTTTCGCTTTATCTACAGCAGATTACTGGATACTGATTCCGGTTACTATTGTTGCATTTGCCGGTTACGTTAGTCGTTCGCTTCGCTGGCAATTATTAGTAGAGCATTTGGGCTATAAAACTTCTCTCTCAAATGTATTTGGTTCATTAATGATAGGCTACCTTATTAATTCATTTGTACCACGCCTAGGCGAAATTATAAAATGTACCTTATTGGGTAAATACGAAAAAATACCTCCGCAAAAATTAATAGGTACGATCGTTGCAGAAAGAGTTTTTGATGTTATCTGCTACCTTATTTTTATTGTACTAACCTTTTTGATACAATATAAACTGGTGGGAGGATTTGTAGAAAAAAAATTAAATGAAATATTCAGCAATCAAACAGGAATACCTGTTTGGGCAAAACTAACATTGTATGGTTTGCTTCTTATCGCTATTGTTTTTTTATGCAGACTTGTTTTTAAACGTTATGCGCATAGCAAGATCGTAACAAAACTAAAAAACTTTTTGAACGGACTATCAGAAGGTATTGCCACTATAAAAAACCTGGAAAAGAAAAGATCTTTTTTATTACACACTGCATTTATATGGAGTATGTATGTTGTAGAAATATACATCGCATTCTATTCTATTAAAGAAACAGCTCACTTAGGAATCGGCGCAGCCTGCTCTGTATTAACATTGGCAACATTAGCAATGATCGTTACACCCGGCGGTATCGGCACATTTCCTACCGCTATATTTTTAGTGTTACAATTATATAAAATTGAAGGTAGTGTAGGTGAAGCCTTTGGCTGGTTAATGTGGGGCGCCACTACATTTATTATTTTAGCTTTAGGCACAATAAGCTTTACAGTTTTATTTCATAGACATAAATTGGAAAGCTTAAAACAAGAAACTATAACCTAAATATTATTTTGAATTACTTAGCAGCTAATGGTTTAAAACCACCTTTAGCAATGCTACTTAGTTCTCTACCTACACCTGCCATGGAAGTAAAATTGAGTGGAAACTCAAGCAACACATGACAAAAGCTTAAGAAGAACAACCATTGCAAGCCTCTTGCGTAATCAATTGCATAAATAGCTAAAGATGCGATCCACAATATTATCACCACAACAAAGCGTGCTTTAGGCACTTTGTGCCAGCGAATAATTTCTGTTTTGCTAAACCAGTTCAGGTAATGATACGTATAAGCAAATGCAATAAAACGCATTAATAGTATCCCCAGTTTCGAAGTAAATAAAATGGCAGACATGTCTGCATCTTTTGGGACCTCGTATCCATTAGCATTTGTTTGTGTAGGAAAACTTACATGAAAGAATCTTTCTAAGATATCCTTATTCAAACTGGCAAAACCATTTCCTCCGCCTAAATATGCATCTCGTCCATAACTGGTAACGTGCACAAAACTTTCATCTCTAAATAAATAAAATAACAAGAACGGGCATAATACAAATACACCAAAAGAAAGTAACCCAGATTCATTTCTGCTTTTTAATGCTCCGTATAAGATAAAAATTCCTGTAAACACATATACGTGCACTAATGTTGGCAATAAAGCTGCTAGAAAGAAAGTAAGGTTATCTTCACTGTTGGGCAAAAATATTGCGTTAGCAAGAAGCAATATTAATAACAATCCGAAAATTTTAATAAGCTTATTCTCTATGAACGCCATTAATACTGCGCCAAAAAAAGCGACGAACATTATTTTGTTATAGAAATCGTTCCTAAAGATCGTGGGAACTTCTTCCAGGTCATATTCTTTTATAAGATATTCAACAAAATGTGTTTGATAAGCCAATGATTGTAAGGTTATTAATACCCCAATGATCAATAATACCAGATAATCGTATTTTCCTGTAGCAAAATATTTTCTATCATGTAACCAGCTTATTTCTGTTAGGTAGTGCAATGGGCCCATTACTGCATAAGCAAACAGAAAAACTTCAAAAGGCATGATGAAGGCTGCAACACAGCTTATTAACATCAATCCTATATTTAGTACATTAATACGATTCTCTTTCGTCATGCTCACAAAATATTGTTTATTGCCAATGCAATTTATAGCTTATAATTGTTTTGAAAAAAAGCAAAAATTTGCTACTTTATTTCTATCAAATAAATAAATTTACTAACCGTTTTTATAATGGTCTGTTAATACGGCTTAACTATAAATTAATATTGATATACTTGTAATTGATGCAATTTGCAACAATTACAGATTTATAATAACCCAAATGCAAAAACGCAAAACGATCCCGAGGGATATAAGCTGGCTGTCTTTCAATAGCAGAGTATTACAAGAAGCGGCCGATGATACAGTTCCATTAATAGAACGCATTAAATTTTTAGGTATTTTTTCTAACAATCTCGATGAATTTTTTCGTGTTAGAATTGCCACATTAAAACGAATGATAGAAGTTGGTGGCAAACTAAATATGCACCTCGAAGCATCGCCGGGGAAAATATTAACTGAGATACAGGGAATATTAATTCAGCAACAAAAAGAATTTGATATTACGTGGAACATAATATTGAAAGAACTCAGAAAAGAAAAAATATTTCTCGTTAATGATATTCAGTTAAACAAAGCGCAACAAAAATTTGTTACGGATTATTTTGATAATGAAGTGCGCGGCAATATTGTTCCATTGATGATCGAGAGTATTCAGGCATTTCCTACATTAAGTGATAAATCGATTTACCTGGCCTGTACGCTATCAAAAAAGGATAAAAGTATTGCTGATAAATTCGCATTAGTATCAGTACCGGCAAGACGTCTGCCGCGATTCATTATTTTACCAGCAGTAAGAAATGAAAAGCATATTATTTTATTGGAAGATATTATCAGATTCTGTTTACCACAAATATTTTCTTTCTTTGGTTATGATGATTTTTCTGCCCACATCATAAAAGTAACACGTGATGCAGAAATTGATATAGATAGTGATGTATCAACTTCGCTTATTCAAAAAATTGAAAAAGGAATTACTAATCGGAAAAAAGGGAAACCTGTACGTTTGGTATATGACAGAGAAATAGATGGAGCCCTATTAGCTTATTTGGTTAAAAGATTAGGATTATCACAAAAAGACAATCTAATCCCCGGTGGAAGGATCCATAATTTCAAAGATTTCATGGGCTTCCCTGAATCAGTATTTGAAAAGAAAAGCTCTCGTAAAAAACCATTTGTCCACCCTGCATTAAAAGATGTTACAAGTGTTACAGATGTTATTTTAAAGAAAGATGTACTGCTTAACCTACCCTACCATTCTTTTGATAGTGTAGTAGATCTTGTGCGTGAAGCCGCCATTGACCCTGATGTTGTCAGCATAAAAATGACTTGCTACAGATTAGCGAGCCGTTCAAAAATAATCAATGCTCTTACCAATGCCGTTCGTAACGGAAAACATGTTACTGCTGTATTAGAATTAAGAGCAAGATTTGATGAAGAAGCAAATATTGAATGGAAAAAAGAATTGGAAGAAGCCGGCGTAGAAGTATTATTGGGCGTGCCTGACATGAAAGTGCATTCAAAATTATGTTTGATCAAAAAGAAGATCAAAAATCGTATTGTTCATTATGGTTTTGTAAGCACTGGGAACATCAATGAAAAAACTGCCAAGCTATATAGCGATCATAGCTTACTAACATCTAATAAAAATATAATGGAAGATGTACATCGTATCTTTCATTATCTGGAAAATCCCAAAACAAGGTTGCATGTTTTAAATGAATGCAAAACCCTATTTGTTAGTCCTGTTAGTATGCGAAATAGTATATCCATCCTAATTGACAAAGAAATAAAAGCGGCTAAAGAAGGAAAGCCTGCTTGCATTACAGTAAAACTTAATTCTATTAGTGATGAATTGCTGATCGATAAATTATACGAAGCGGCCAAAGCAGGCGTAGAAATTAAAATGGTGATACGCGGTATTATCTGCATGATGACTGAAAATAAAAAATTCAAAAAAACGGTGCAAGCCATCAGTATTATTGATGAGTATCTGGAACATGCAAGGGTGATGATTTTTCATAACAATGGTAAAGAAAGAATATATATATCTTCTGCCGATTGGATGGTACGCAACCTGGATCATCGTATAGAAGCGGCTTGTCCGATCTATGGAAAAGAAATCCAACAAGAGATAAAGGATATTTTGCAGATCCAGTTATCAGATAATGTTAAAGCAAGGATATTGGATAATAACCTTACTAATCAATACATAAATCCTCGTAACAAGAAAAAGATCCGTTCGCAAGTAGAGATATACAATTATCTTT
>DATHNB010000239.1:0-14191 GCA_035486495.1 Ferruginibacter sp.
CAGGTGTGATCGTTTATTTAAAGATTAGTCCTTATTATAATTAATCAAACTCTTTTATGGCAAACAAAAAAATCAACAGCAATGATTTAAAATCAATAAATACATTGCACAAGGCTTTTTTAATTGGTCAGTTATTGTTTCTTGTTATAGCTTTTTGTCTTGTTTATTTTAAATTATTTCAACCTTCTGAGCACCAGTTAGAAAAGCCTTTACAGCTCATCGCTGTTATATTTTCTATTGGAGGATTTATTGCAGGAAATCGAATCTTTAAAAAAAGGTTGGATGATATTAAAATGCAGTATAATGTTCAGGACAAGTTTGATATATATCGAGGTGCTTGCATCACTCAATGGGCTTTAATAGAAGCTCCGTGCCTTTTTAATATTATATCATTTATGCTAACGGGAGATTATACATTCTTATATTTGGCCGGTGCACTTATTTTAACTTTTGTAAGAATATCTCCTTCAAAAATAAAATTGGTGTACGACTTACAATTAAGGGATGATGAAGCTGCCGAGTTATAAGATCATGCTTTCTCAATTATAATTTTTAATCCACTTAGATAAGTGATTTTTATTGGCATCTTATCTCCCGGTTTTATTGCAGAGATATCTTCTTCTTTTTCGACAGGAATCTTACCCTGTATTTTATTACCGACAACATCTACATAAATGCCATGTGGCGTTACATTATAAACTATTGCTTCAATAATTTTTTTCTTTTTAAAATAATCCATCGCCGTTAAATAATCAGGGATGTATTCACTCCTAAACATCGATGCCGTATGTTTTCCTGTTTTCTTTAAGTTATCTAGTTTAAAAAATACCGGTTCGTTCACTTTTATCGTCTGTGGTTTTCTTTCCCAGGGAGATAGAATAAGTGGAAACAAAATATAGCTACTCGTTTCTTTAACAAAATAATCATCGTCTACTTTTTTAAGATAGCCTACTAGTCTATTTTCTATGTTAGCCTTATTAATAATGTTGTCTAGTTCATTGTTGAAAAGGAACTGCATACAATCTGCAATCTGTTTATCTCCTCTGGCAGATAAGGTGACGATAAAACTTACTTCATCACCAATATTATAATGATGTATTTTTTGGATGATCTTTTGCGCTTTTAATCTCAGCTGTTCTTTTTCTGAAATATTACCATTGATCGTTTTTGTCTTACCATTTTGAGTATACTCAATGGTAGCGTATTGTTTCTCGTGATGTATAAAAGTTATTTTTCCCTGAACTGTTTCCATTGTTGAATTGCTTAATTGTTGAATTGTTGTTTTAAAACAGTAATTGTCTACTGACCATTTCATTTTTATAATGTCAGTTCTATTGCAGGATCCCAAAATATTTTTTCGAAATCAACAATCGTATTGTCTTTTACTTTGATCTTTTCTTTGACTAATAACTCCTCCATTAATGTTGGAGTAGGGAAATGATGTCTGCCGGTTAGCATCCCATTTCTATTCACTACACGATGTGCGGGTACTTTTGGTTTGGCAATATGAGCCATATTCATTGCCCAGCCAACCATGCGTGCAGATAGTTTAGTACCAATATAATTTGCAATAGCGCCGTAAGATGTAGCACGTCCTTTTGGTATTTGTCTTACTACACCATACACATCCTGAAAAAAAGAGTATTCTTTTGCCTCACCCTTTATGCGAGGCTTTTCTTCTTTTTGTGTTACCGGCTTGGAAACTTTTTTAATTGGAGCTTTTTTCATCCTGCCTTAAAGATAATAATTCGGCGCGTCTTGGTTGTGGAACATTTATGAAATTGTATGGACAATGTTTACAGCCATTACCACAACAAGCGCCTTTATTTAAGTGATATTTTTCTGTGAAGACAAATAAACCATCTTCATTATAATAAAAATCTTCACCCTCAATGAGTTGGCTATTCAACTTCAGTTAATTTTAATTCTTCCTGCAGCTGTTCATCCATATCTACAATAGTTTTGGGTAATTTGAATTGGAGATAAAATATCTTATTGCTTTGCGCGATATCCAGACCTTCGTAATGTGTTTTGATCTTTAATTCCTTTTTATCGCTTTTGTTATAGACATCATCGCAATCATCAATTTTTATTAAGTTGTATAATTCAATAACTCTTTTAGTAAATGCATATAATTTTGGAGAGTCTGTTTTTAAATGGACGATACCATCGGGTTTAAGCAGCTGTTGATACAACCTTAAAAACCGGGGATGTGTAAGCCTTTTTTTTGCGTGAGAAGTACGCAATTGAGGATCAGGAAAAGTGATCCATATTTCATCTACTTCGGCTTCATTAAAATAAGTAGGGAGCATTTCTATTTGTGTACGAAGAAATGCTCCGTTCATCAACTTTTCATCAATACATTTTTTTGCACCGATGTAGATCCTGTTTCCTTTTATATCTACCCCCATAAAGTTTTTATTAGGATATAATCTTGATAAGCCAACAGTATATTCTCCTCTGCCACAAGCCAACTCTAATACCAAAGGATTTTTATTTTTAAAAAACTCGCTCCATTTCCCTTGCATATCCTTTGGATATTCCAATACATTGGCAAATGTTTTTATCTCTGCAAAACGTTTTAATTTCTTTTGTCCCATTGGGAGCAAATATACTTAAAGCGAGAGGTTGACAGAAAATTCCCTTTAGTAATTTTTATAATTACAATTGTTTGCGGACCAATTATTTTAGGTAATCTTGCAATGTAGTTGATCATTATGCAGCGTAAAATCATTTATTTAATTAATCCCATTTCAGGCACCAAAGGCAAGGAAGCATTGCTAAAAATGATCGAGCAGAAAACTCAGGCGTTTAATGTTCCTTTTCAAATACTTCCTACAAATGCTCAGGGGGATTACTCTTTTTTACTAGATAAAATAAGTGCTGAGCAGATAACAGATATTATTATTTGTGGAGGAGATGGCACTGTAAATCAAGTCGCAAAAGCTTTACTAAATTCAGCTGTTAATATTGGTATTATTCCTATGGGATCGGGTAATGGGCTTGCCTTCGCAGCAAAAATCCCAAAGAATCCGGCTAAGGCGCTCGATATTATTTTTGCTGCAAAAGCTTCTTACATTGATTCTTTTTTTATTAATGGAAAGTTTAGTTGTATGCTATGCGGGTTAGGTTTTGATGCTCAAGTGGCGCATGATTTTGCAAAACAACCCAAACGAGGATTGGTAACTTATATGAAGCAAACATATAAGAATTTCATAAAAGCAACACCGTATACTTTCGAAATAATTAACCAGGGAACTCGGTTTACAACCGAAGCATATTTTATCAGTATTGCTAATGGCAACCAGTTTGGCAATAATTTTACAATTGCTCCTAAAGCCTCTATGAATGATGGTTTGCTGGATATTGTAGTGGTTAAAGAAATGAGTAAAATTAAAATGATTGTGACCTTGGTAAAACATATCCTTGTTGGAGAAATAGATTATTATAAGAACAATAATTTCCATAAAAAGGATATTTTATATTTTCAAACTGATCGACTTACAATAAACAATCCTTTGCAGGCTCCGCTGCATATTGACGGCGACCCTGCTATAACTGCCGAGATTTTAAGTATTGAAGTTATTCCTAATGCTTTCAGGCTTTTACAGCCATAATTTATGATATTATAAGTTGTAGGGTTTTCAATTTAATTGTTAACTTTGAAAGAGACGATAAAGTACTTGCGAAGCAATGATAGCGCTATAAAAACTAAAGCTTAGCTATGTTTTCTCTGTCACAAAAAAATCACTTTTCATTTTTAATGTGTAATTTCTAAACCTAAAATATTTACCCATATGCGTACTGTTGCAGATATCTTAGAAAATAAAGCTCCTGCTTTTAATACGATTAGTCCAGATGCAAAGGTTATTGAAGCTTTGCAGATGATGAATTCAGTTAACCTTAGCTATTTGATCGTTATGAAGGATGGTACCTTTAACGGTATTTTTTCTGAAAGAGATTATAGCAGGAATGTAATTTTAAAAGGATTACATAGTGATAGTTGCCCGGTAAGCGAAGTAATGAGTACTTCTTTACCAATGGTAGATCTTGACGAAAGCGTTGAAAAATGTATGCAATTATTAAACACCCATAAAACCCGCTATCTGCTTGTATTTGATAACAAAGAATTTAAGGGTGTTGTAACTATTAATGATGTTTTAAGAGAAGCTATTGCTAACAAAGAATCTATATTTGATGAAGTTGCAATGAGAGAAGCTGCAGAAATGCAAGACCGTGTTTTTTAATTACGCACAATCTATTTTAATAATGTAAGCAATTTTTTAAGCATTGTTTGATTAGGCAATGTATTAAAGGATGCGATAACATCTTGCTTTTCGGCGGCAGTTAAATGAAAATTTAATGCAGCACTCATATCTTTACTTTCGGGGATATAGTTAAATATGATCTTATGAATATTGTTAGCATCAGAATCTTCTTTTAAATAACCGTACTGATCTGTTTGTGTATAATCCTGAAATTTGTACCAGTTGTGTTGTAGAATCGTACCAGGCTTTGTTATGATATCTGCTATGGAACCTGTTTCTAAAGGGCTCTGCCAACCATCTTTTATCCTATCGCGTATTTGAAGTATTATTACCCCGCCAGTATTAGACTGTATCCAGTCCTTAAAGTTTTCTATAAATCTTAGCGTTGTTTCTTGTCCGAAATTATCCCTCAATCCTGCATCCATTACGTCAACAATTGGTTGTGTAGGTAACCAGACATTAGGCAAGATATAAGGAAAGGTTGCGTTCATTCTTAATGCAGTAAGTACCCTTACATTCATTGGATCTTGTTTAGCAAATAATGCAGCAAAATCAATCCCATCTGGCATAACATTATTATCATTTTCAAAAGCGATAGGCTTCATCATAAAACTAATCGGCTGAGTCCCGATCATCATTTTACGCCCATCGATCGTAACCACAGAACTGAAAATGATCATCGGGATAATAGCAGCTTTTTCATCCGCTACATAATCTTTCATTTGTGTATTCAGAATCCCATCCGTGTTATCTTTTAGTTTTTCCTCAAAGGCATAACCTCTGTCTTTAATATAGCGGTAATTGCCGACCGAGAATTTTTGTGCCGGCGAGAAAATATCCCTGTCGATCATTGAAGAAAAGATAGGATTTAATAAGTCTTGCGTAATATTATTGGTGTATCGTTTATCGTTCAGATCTATATCTTGTCCTTTTATTTTTTGACGATACAACTCTCTATAATAGGTAGCAGCTAACATACCTCCACTTGCACCACTGATCAAAAAAGTATGTTGCATTAATTCTCCATTGCTGATACTGTCTAACTTTTGCAATGTATTCATAACAAAAGTAGCGCTACGTAAACCGCCTCCACTCACATTGATAAATATCATTACAGGCTTATCTGTATGCTGTTTCTTCTTCCAATTTTCCAATATCTGCAACATATTAGCTCTATCGGAAACTATTTTGGCAGGGCTACATAAATTTTGCAGTTCATCTTTATCATAAACAGGTCGCTCGCTTATGTTGTTGTAATTAAGTCCATATACTTTATTACGCGGATCAATTATATTGGCAGCGTATAAGATATTCAAAACCGCTATTAATGCAATTACAAATAACATGGCCCAGCTTTTTAAAAAATAACTAAGTGCACCAATTACCGATAACATAACTGCGAAGAATATTATAACACTTGCTGCAGCTGGTATCTGAAAGAATCTAACATCAAGGAAAAAGCCGATTGTTATTAAGAAGACAAAAGCTAACATGATGCCTACCATTCCTGCAAAGTGATGGCGCTTAAAAATAGTATCTAAAAAATCTTGATTATAATGAGATACCACTCTTGCTTTTCTCAATTTTAACCGAGTACTTAAATAATAACCAACTTTTAAACCGAATCCATCTTTTTGTTGGTTTTTTGTTGGGTCAAATTGTGCTTTGAATGCTTCTGAGTTTTCTACAACAGGTGTGATCTCTCTAAGAATTCTTCTATCCGCACCAAAAAAGTAAACCAATGAAAAAACGATATGTAAAGAAAGTCCGCCAATAAAGCCGGCCACCAGCAATATAATATCACCAATGCTCATTAGTTCTTTATGTATGTTAAACCGGAACATACATACTAAGTAGAATAATAAAAATGCCAAAGGTAATATGGCGTTGTTGATACAATATTTTAAAAATGGTTTTGAGGCTGTAGCTAAAAATTTAAACCTTTTACTATGTAAAATGAAAGTAGTTATATTCCAGCTCATAAAGAATACGCCCATTGCTACACCAATAATTGCAGCACTTAACGCATTTACATTACCAAGGTATTCAGGAACAAAAAATAATGCATCGGCCCCAAAGCTTTCCATGAAGCCACTATTAATAGTACTTGCCAACAATAACCAGAATAGTAATATTACCTGGTATTTACGGAAATGTAAAACCAATAATTGTATCGGAAAGGAATGATAAAAGTTAGTTAGCAACCGGCGTATCATGTATAGAAAGCTGTTTCCTAAATGTACACAAAAAAGGAACATTAAAAGGTTTGTTTAACACTTTTATTTATATAGCAACTTAAGTGGCAGTAATATCTTTTTGAGATCGTGTTTGTAACAAAATAGAAATGGTTTGGGTAATAGCAAGACTAGCCAGTAGTAGATGTATTGGCTGTGCTATGGCAGGCATATCGGCATAAAACAATACGATCCCTGTTATCATGCTTAGCAATATGATAACATTTAAAACAAATACTTTATTGCGTATCTGTGGAATATTTTTACAATACGATGCCATAAATAAAGCTGAAAATAATACGACACATGAAAAACTGCGATGTATTAAAAAACTTACAGGGGTATCTGCCAGCCATTCTCCTCTATCTCCATAATGAAATGCTTTGGAAACATCATCAACATACATTCTTACCCTTGTGCCTAATATGGCTTGTATTAATATGATCACTAAAAAACCAAACAACAATCTTTTTACTTTTTCATCAACCTGAATAATAAACAATTTGGATTGAAATGACAGTAAAAGTGCTAATTGAATTTCTAATAATACAATAGCAAATAATAAATGCACCGAGATGCTGGCATTTGCGAGATTTAATTTAACAACAAGAGCTCCGAAAAGTCCGGTTAATATTACAACTGCTAAATAGACGAACGATAATTTATAAGCGTTAAGTAAAATATCCTTTTTTAAAAATAGCAAAGCAAATTGTATAAGTGCAAATAAACCCAATAGGGCACCTGATAAACGATTCATATATTCTATCCAGGTATGAAGGGCATTAAACGTGTGGTCTATATCTTGTTTATGTAAATACCTTTCAAAATCAGGTGGCAATTGTGATGCATTAGTTGGTGGTATCCATCTGCCAAAACAAGTGGGCCAATCCGGACAGCCCATCCCACTTTGTGTTGTACGTACTACTCCGCCGGCAATAATTACTATAAAAGTTAGAATAAAAGTCGCTATTATCCAGTGTTTGATTAGACGCATAAGAAATAAATTGTCGCAAAGTTAGTAAGACTACTATTATTCTAAAACTTATATTTGTCATATAAAATGCTATCCCCTTTTTTATATAAAAGATCAATAGAAGCCGGTCTGGATGAGGCCGGTCGTGGTTGCTATGCGGGTCCTGTTTTTGCAGCGGCAGTTATTTTACCTAAAGATTTTTATCATCCATTATTGAATGATAGTAAGCAAGTAAAAGAAAAGGACCGAGAGATTTTACGTCCCATCATTGAGAAAGAAAGTATTGCTTATGCTGTTGCCAGTGTCGATAATAATGAGATCGATGTTATTAATATTTTGCAGGCTTCTTTCAAAGCAATGCATCTGTGTTTAGATAATTTATCTGTAACACCTAAATTCTTATTGATAGATGGGAATCGTTTTAAGCAATATAAAGAAATTGAACACAAATGTATTATTGGAGGTGATGGTAAATACACATCTATTGCTGCTGCCAGTATTTTAGCCAAAACATACAGGGATGAATATATGGAGCAACTGCACAATGAATTTCCGCATTTTGGCTGGAATCAAAATAAGGGTTACGGTACAGCTATTCACCGAAAAGCAATTGAAGAACATGGATTATGCAAATACCATCGAAAGAGTTTTAATATCCAATCAATAAAATCCGAAGAAGTATTAATTGACGATGTGACAGTAACAGTGTATTCTAAATAAAATTCAGATTATTCTTTAGAGTTTAACCATTCTTTTACATAGATATTACGCTTGCCATTGCCCTGCGCCCTGCCTTGTAATTGTCCATTCGTCTGTAGTACAATCAATAATTGTAGAAGGAACAATACCACCAATGCCTCCATCGACGACTATATCCACCTGGTTCTCAAATTTTTCAAAAATAATTTCAGGATCGGTATAATCTTCTGTCATATCACCTGGCAACGAAGCACTTAAAATAGGATTATTTAATTCTATTAAAATTTGATGGCATATAATGTTATCGGGAACACGTAAACCAATAGTTGCTTTTTTACTTTGCAAAATTTTAGGTACTTGTTTACTGCTAGGCAAAATAAAAGTATAAGGTCCGGGTAAGTAATTTTTAAGCATTCGATAAAGCGGTGTATCGATACTTTTAGTGTAATCGCTCAAATGGCTCAAATCACTGCAAATAAAAGAAAGCTGTGCTTTCTGCGGATCTACATTTTTTATTTTGCAAATTCTTTCAACGGCTTTTTGCTGGCCAATATCGCAACCAAGTCCGTAAATAGTATCGGTAGGATAGACAATGATGCCACCATCTTTAAGGCATTCTACGATCTGTTTGATCAATCTTGGTTGTGGATTTACCGGGTGCAATTGTAAAAGCATAAAATTTACATTTAGGATTAAAAAATTGATGCACAACTACTAAAACACTTTGCAAAACATTACTTTTGCTTTTCCTTACAAATTTATAAAATAAAAAATTGATATGTCAGTAATTACAGTTGGAACCATGGCTTTTGATACTATAGAAACTCCTTTTGGGAAAGCAGAAAAAATAGTTGGTGGATCAGCCACTTATGTAGCTTATGCTGCAGGCAATTTTGTTACACCTATTCAACAGATATCAATTGTTGGATACGATTTTCCAAAAGAAGAAATGGCCGAATTAAAAAAACGTGGTGTTCAGCTAGATGGCGTTGAGATCGTTGCTGATAAAAAATCTTTTTTCTGGAGTGGTAAATATCACTTGGATATGAATACCCGTGATACATTGATAACTGACTTAAATGTGTTAGCCGATTTTAATCCTATAGTTCCAGAAAGTTACCAGGGTGCAGAGTTTTTGATGTTAGGTAATTTATCTCCGAATATTCAATTAAGTGTGATCAATCAATTAAAAACAAGACCGAAGCTAATAGTAATGGATACTATGAATTTCTGGATGGATATAGCTTTGGATGATTTGAAAGCTGTTTTGAAAAAAGTGGATGTATTATTGGTAAATGATGGAGAAGCAAGACAATTAAGCGGAGAAAACTCTTTGGTGAAAGCTGCAAAAATTATTCAAGGAATGGGTCCTAAGTTCTTAATTATAAAAAAAGGAGAACATGGCGCATTATTGTTTCATAAGAACCAGGTTTTCTGCGCACCTGCGTTACCGTTAGAAGAGGTATTTGATCCAACAGGGGCAGGTGATACTTTTGCGGGTGGCTTTATCGGCCATTTGGCAAAAACAAAAGACATTAGTTTTGAAAATATGAAAACGGCCATCATTGTAGGAAGTGCCATGGCAAGCTTTTGTGTGGAAAAATTTGGTACAGATCGTATTAAAGAAATTACTAAAGCAGATATTAAAGCAAGATTAGAAGAGTTTGTTGAATTAGCAAATTTTGACATAGAATTAGCTTATTAAAACTACTAGTGGACAGTCCTTTACGTTATACACACCTGTTTGAAACTAATAGTCGTTATTCGGCAATGTATTTGTTAGTTTCATGCAAAGTTGTATAAAGATTCATGGTGCCAGCCAAAAAATCCTTAAAAGGATTTGTAATTGCGTATTTTTTAATTTTCGGAATAACTCTTTCCGCTTATGCACAAGCAAGAATAGCTATTGTAGGAGGAGTTGATGAGTCGACTGTAATACAGACAAGTAACCAACCAGATTTCAGTAATTATAAAAAGGGATACTCTCCAAGAGTTGGTTTTCATATTGGCTTAATGGGTGATTTCCCCTTAGCTACAAAATCAAAATTTTATTTTCAGCCCGGTGTAGAATTTTTCAATAAGGGTCGAAAGTTTCAGCAAATCATAAAGAATGGTGTTGGAGATACATCCGTGTATTTGACCAATAGTTTTCAATTTCTTAATTATATTGATATTCCTCTTAATCTCGTTTACAAATTTGAATTAGCAAAAAAAATAGCATTGATAGTTGGGCTAGGTCCTTACATTTCTTTTTTCTATGATGGCAAAGAGAATTCTACAACCCTGGGTCCTAATAATTATTATTCATCAACAGGTAATATTACTAACCTGCCTGTTGGCGATGGGCCTGGTCAATATAGAACTTTGGATTATGGGATGAATGCGCTTGCAGGGATTTATTTAGGTAGCTCATTTATTACAGCAAATTTTAGCAGAGGTTTACAAAATGCTTACCAGGATTCTACGTATTCAGGAACATTTAAAAATCAGGTATTTAGTATAACACTTGGTGTATATCTGGGTGAACGAAAGAAAAGGAAACCAGAGAATAAAAATGATAATACTGATGAAGATTGTGATGGTATTATTGACAAAGTAGACTTTTGCCCTACTGTACCGGGATTAAAAAGATACAATGGTTGTCCTATTCCTGATTCTGATTGTGATAGCATTAATGATGAGGAAGATAAATGCCCTACAGTAGCAGGGTTAAGAAGATATAATGGTTGTCCTATTCCGGATACAGATAGCGATGGCGTTAATGATGAAGAAGATAAATGTCCTACAGCAAAAGGGCTTGCAAAATATAAAGGGTGCCCTATTCCTTTTGATGAAACGTTAGCTGTTGATAGTATTAGCGGTAATACAATGATCTATTATGTTTATTATGATCCTAATAAAATTAGAACAAATGCTAAAGGAGCTATCACATTAAATAAGATACGCAACCTTTTAAAAGCGAATGAAACGCTTAACATAAAAATATCAGGATATAGCGACAAAAATAATAGCGCAAAAATTGCATTTAAACAATCTGCTAACCGTGCTATTATTGTGAGGAATTATATGAAGAAGGATAGTGTGGCCGCTAGTAGAATGAAAACATATTATTGGGGATCTAGAAAAGCATTCGCATTACATAAAGACAAACCTGATCAATGGAAAGATAGAAGAGTTGAAATAGCAGTTTATCAGAAAATTGAAAAAGTAGAACCAATATCGAATGATCAGGATACAGTTAACAATAACGAAGCAATAACGAAGCAGTGTAATAAAAAAACTATTGGCAGAAAAAATAATCGAACGGTAGTTTATAATAACAATATCTCCGATACTACTAGTAATACAAAGGTTAACAATAGTGATAGCACCGCCAATATAAATAATAATCAGAAAGCCTTGGATAACAATATATCAGAGACAAGTAATGATAAAGCGGTAGAAGTTAAACACAAAAATGGACATCCTAAGAAAAGTAATCAAAGCGTGATCAATAATAATTCGACTGATACTAGTATCGGTAACAATATTACTGCTACCGCTAATACCACTATTAACAAGAAGAAGGTCAATGTAACAAGCAATCAACAGATAACAACCAATAGCGAAACTACTTCTGATGTAAGTAATAGTAATGTAAATACTACAAGTATTATGAAAATTAAAAAAGAAGCTATTAATAATAATTCTAGTAACTCGGCTATCAGCGACAACAATAATATCAGTAGGAATAAAAACAAAACTCTTATTACAGAGAAGAATGATCAAACACCAATCAATAATAATACTTCAAAAAATAATCAATTAGTAAGTAGTAACAATTCAACTTTTGCTATTCCTGAGAATATTACTAGCAATAAGAATGCAGATATTGTTAGAAAAAATAATCAGCAATTATCAACTGATACTGTCAATAGTAATGAATCTGATCGAACCATTACAAAAACACCTCCATCACAAATCGACGACACAGATAAAGTGATAGACTGTTACACCATTTACTTTGATCCTAACCAATCGATATTAAATAGCGCGGCATTTGATATTCTTGATCATATACGAGGGATCTTAAAAGATGATAGTACATTATATGTTGGCATTTCAGGCTATAGTGAAAGAATAGGTTCAGAAACATCGGCACAGAGATTATCACAAGACAGAGCTTACATTTCCAGAGATTATATGAATAGCTATGGTGTTACTATGGATCGAATCAGGGTTTCCTATTGGGGATCAGAAATACCTGTAGCTGATGATAATGATCCGTATCAGCAATGGGAAAACAGGAGGGTAGAAATATGTATTTACGTATATCCTAAATAATTATTTATAATATATAGCCTTTAGCATACTATTAATATTTTTATACCTAAACATGGTGTATTTTGTTATTCAATAAAATTGAAATAACACACTGATGAAACGCCGTTTATTTAAGCAATCAATTCTTTTTATTCTTTTTGTAGTTACTGTACAAGATATTTGTGCTCAGCGTCTCGATTCTTTGTTAAACAAATTGAATGTTGACTATCCACAAGAGAAAGTATACTTGCATTTTGACCGACCTTATTATAATCCGGGAGAAACCATTTGGTTTAAGGCTTACCTGACTTCGTCAAATATGCCATCATTAATAAGTAAAACTATTTATGCAGAATTAGTTGATTCAAAAGGAAAAGTATTGCAAAGAAAAATAATGCCGGTTATAGATGCAGGTGCTTCTTCTGCTTTTAATTTGCCTGATACAATGAGTAGTTCATTATTATATGTACGTGCTTATACTGCATGGATGTTGAATTTCGATTCTTCTTTATTATATGTTAAACCTATCCGCATTATTAATTCTACTCACGGGGTTAAAAAAAATGTTGTTAGCCAATCGTTTAGTTTACATTTTTTTCCGGAAGGAGGTGATTTAGTATTGGGGGTTAATTCTCGCATAGCATTTAAAGCAAACGATCAGGATGGTGTTCCCATTTTTGCAGAAGGAACTGTAGTAGATGACAAAGGAAATAAAATAACAACATTTTCATCTGTCCATGATGGTATGGGGTATTTTTCTTTTTTGCCATTGTCCGATAATAAATACAAAGCCATTTGGAAAGATAAAAAGGCTGTAATTCGTGAAACTCCTTTACCAGACGCGAAAAAAGAAGGCGTTGTTTTAAGCATAAACAATGCTGATAATAATATTTTCTATACGTTAACCAGGCCTGATAGTGTTGATGTTAATTTTACATCTTATTATGTGATAGCACAAATGCAGCAACAGCTTATATATAGTGCCAGGATAAATATGAGTAGAAAGACGACTATTACAGCTCCAATTCCTACAGATAGTCTTGCTGACGGAATAATTCAGATAACTGTTTTTAATGCTGCAAAAATACCTGTTGCAGAAAGAATAGCGTTTATTAATCATGGGAATTATTATTTCATCACAGATCTGCATACGGAAGAAAAAAATATAACAAAAAGAGGACATAATACTTTACAAGTAGATGTCGGTGGTACTTTATTAAGCAATCTTTCCATATCCGTTACTGATGAAGATTTAAACAAGACACAATCTGACAAGGAAGAGAATATTTTTTCGCAGCTATTACTTACCAGTGATATTAAAGGTTATGTATATAATCCCGATTATTATTTTTCAAGTGATGATGATTCTGTAAAACAACAATTAGATCTTGTAATGATGACGAATGGATGGAGAAGATTCAAGTGGGAAAATTTATTAGCTGATAAATGGCCACAAATAAATTATTTACCTGAACATTATCTTTTAGTAAAAGGGCAAGTATATGGCCTAACAAAAAATTCACTAACAGGACAAGAATTAACAGGTATTTTAAAAACAACACATGGAGGATCGCAAATACTAACCTTACCAATAGACAAAAATGGCTTTTTTAAAACAGATGGAATTTATTTTTTTGATACAGCTCGTCTCTATTATCAATTTAATGGAGATAAAGACAAAAGACTTACTTCAACTGCAAGTTTTTCGTTTGAAA
>DATHNB010000240.1:0-3133 GCA_035486495.1 Ferruginibacter sp.
CACAATAAACCGCCCCAATGCTCCGTTTTGAAAGGAAAGGCACTATTTGAAAGAATTACTATTTTTCTATGGTTTTCCCTTATTTTTCGTAATTTGTCAAAATAAAAACATTGTCGTTGTTAATTTGAATTTTTTCCTTCAACTTTGCTTACATTGTTTGTTTATATTACAATTTTTCTTATATAAAATATGGAATTTTTCAACTTTTTTACTCAGGAAATCGCAATGGATTTGGGTACGGCAAACACACTTATCATTTTTCATGATGAAGTTGTAGTAAACGAACCTTCAATTGTTGCCCTAGACAGAAATAATCCGAAAAATATATTGGCTGTAGGCAAGAAAGCTTTGATGATGCACGAAAAAACGCATGAAAGCATTCGTACCGTTCGTCCATTGAAAGATGGCGTAATAGCTGATTTTAATGCGGCCGAGTTAATGATCAGGGAGATGATCAAAATGATCTACCCTAAAAAGCCGCTTTTCCCACCAAGCTGGCGCATGATGATCTGCATTCCAAGCAGCATCACTGAAGTTGAAAAACGTGCGGTAAGGGACAGTGCTGAACAGGCAGGTGCTAAAGAAGTGTATTTGATTCATGAACCAATGGCTGCAGCCTTAGGTATTGGAATAGATGTTGAGGAACCGGTTGGTAATATGATCATCGATATAGGTGGTGGTACAACAGGTATTACTGTTATTGCCTTGGCGGGTATCGTTTGTGATCAAAGCATCCGTATTGCGGGTGATGAATTTACCGCAGATATCATGGAAGCGCTTCGTCGTTACCATAGCTTGCTAATTGGTGAACGTACTGCTGAACAGATAAAAATACAAGTTGGGGCTGCAATGAAAGATTTGGATACGGTTCCACCAGATGATATTCCCGTAAACGGACGAGATCTAGTAACAGGTATTCCTAAACAGGTTATGGTGAGCTATCAGGAAGTTGCAGAAGCTTTAGATAAAAGCATTTCTAAAATTGAAGAAGCGATTTTAAAAGCATTAGAAACAACACCACCGGAATTGGCTGGCGATATTTTTAGAAGAGGTTTATATTTAACAGGTGGCGGTGCATTACTAAGAGGATTGGACAAACGTATTACTGCAAAAATAAAATTACCGGTTCATGTTGCTGAAGATCCACTTAAAAGCGTGGTAAGAGGAACAGGGATTGCGTTAAAAAATTATGACAGGTATCCGTTTGTAATGCGTTAATAAAAAGCAAGGATCAGAAATACCAAGAGCAAATTGATATTTTGATTTGATAAATTCATCTCCCTGTGCGTAATATATTTCTTTTCATCAGGCGGTATTCAAACTTCTTTTTTTTCCTGTCTTTACAGGCATTCTCCATTTATTTAATCGTTCATTACAATCGATATCAGAATGCAATAGCATTCGAATCGATGAATGAAGTCACAGGTCGGATAAATAATCAATACAACGGCGTGGCCTATTATTTCCAGCTTAAAAGCACCAACGATTCTCTCGTTAGAGCTAATGCAGCGCTGTATAATAAACTAAAAAGCGATTTCGAATTACCTGATACAACTAACAAATCTGTTATTGATTACATAAAGGTCGATTCTCTAGTGATCGGTCGTAAATATATTTATAAGGAAGCCAAAGTCGTAGCAAATTCTGTTTCTTCACAAACCAACTATTTGGTTTTAGGAAGAGGCTCAGATCAACAATTGGTAAAAGATATTGGTGTTGTTGATCCCAACAATAATGTAATAGGCATTGTAACAGATGTGAGCAGTAACTTTGCTGTAGTAATGAGCCTGCTACATAAAGACAGTAGAATAAGTGCCAAATTAAAAAAAGGTGGCGACGCCGGAATGGTTACCTGGGAAGGACAAGATCCAACTCAGCTTACTTTAAGCGAGATCAGAAAAAGTGCAAAAGTTGCTATAGGAGACACTGTAGTAACCAGCGGATTTACAACTACCTTTCCTTATGGATTAAACATTGGAACAATTCAAGAGATTATTCCTGAAAAGAGTACAAGTCATTATACAATAAAGCTTAAAACATGTGCGAATTTCTTTAACCTGCAATATGCTTATGCAATAGATAATTTGCAAAAGGATGAAATAAACAGGCTATTAGAAAAAGCAAGAAAAGAAAGTCAATAAATTAATTGCTTCGGCAATTATCGCTATGAGTACATTAGTAAAAAATATTATTCGGTTTATATTGTTGATACTGGCACAGGTTTTTGTGTTAGATAAGATACATGTGAATTATCTCGTAACGCCGTATATCTACTTTCTGTTTATTTTATGGATGCCTTTTCATTTTAGTAAGCCGCTACAAATGTTATTAGCATTTCTTTTAGGTTTTACATTAGATAGTTTTACACACAATCCGGGTTTTCATACCGCAGCCTGCGTATTAATCGCTTATGTACGCCCTTATCTAATTAATTTGCTTATTCCACAAGAAAGTGGAGACATCAACTACAACGAACCGTCTATTAAAAGCATGGGTGGTTTCATTCCTTATACTTTATATGCAGGCATTCTTACATTGCTGCACAACAGCTGGCTATTTTTATTAGAGGCATGGCAATTCGGAAATGTTTGGTATTTCATCGCAAAAACAGTGCTTTCTACTATTATAACCTTATTACTCATTATAATTACTGAATTATTATTTAATCGTAAACAACAATTCAGAACAAATACTATGTAATTTTATTTGGTATCAATGAAGTAAGAAAATCACCAAAATAAAAATCAAACAAAGTGCCTGCGTTTAACCAGTCTCGTAACAATATTGTAAGGCTTTGTTTCATAGCCATGTTTGTTATTATTATAGCAAGGCTATTTACTTTACAGGTAATCTCATCTAAATATAAAATTCTCGCAAACGATCAGGGCAAATTCAGAAAGATTGTATACCCGGATAGAGGAATTGTATATGATAGAAATGGTAATGCCATTCTACAAAATACTACTATCTACGATTTGATGATATTGCCTTCAAAATTGAGAGGCATTGATACTTTTGCTTTATGCGATATACTTGGTATCGATACGGCACAATTCAACAAACGCGTTTTGGATGCCATTATCAAAAATTCAAGATTGCGACCTTCTATTTTCGAAGGTTTATTAAGTGATGA
>DATHNB010000241.1:0-11750 GCA_035486495.1 Ferruginibacter sp.
AACAATAAAATCACCGCCATGTTTTTTGGCAAATAAATAATTGAACAATACGGTGCGTACGCCACCTAAATGCAAGCCGCCTGTAGGACTTGGTGCAAATCGAACTCTTACTTTACTCATGGAGCAAAGATAAATGGTAAATGCGTTTTAATTATTATTTAAGTAGGGGATAGTCATTTTTATCTGGCATCCATTACCCAGACTGCTATGTATTTCTAATTCACCGTTAAAAGATTCGATCCGGTTACTCATATTGGCGAGGCCTATTCCTTTTCTTTTTTGTTCCATGTCAAATCCATCTCCATCATCTTCTATTGAAACATACAAATACTGGCTATCATCTGTTAGTGAAATATTAGTATGTACGGCGTTCGAATGTTTCAAAATATTATTCATTTGTTCTTGAATAATGCGATAGATATTTACTTTAAGATCATCGTCAATAGTTTGGTTATTCAAATTATAAATAACGGTAGTTTTTATTGATGAGCTAGCATTCA
Source organism: Ferruginibacter sp. (assembly GCA_035486495.1). Lineage (GTDB taxonomy): Bacteria > Bacteroidota > Bacteroidia > Chitinophagales > Chitinophagaceae > Ferruginibacter. The sequence goes on from DATHNB010000241.1 coordinate 501, forward strand.
ATTTATCGATCAGTGAACTGATTAGATCTTTCAGATCAATTCCTTTGATAGGCGTAACCTGTTCTTTACTTAACGAACGCATTTCGTCAATGGCGTTATCTACTAGTTCAAGCGAGCTTTTGACCAATCCTCTGCCTGCAAATTCATCTTTTGCTGCCATGCCCAGGTAAAGCTTAGTGCCGGCTAATATTTGGTTAACATTATCATGTAATTCCTGGCCGATCCTGTTTCGTTCTTTTTCTTCTGCTTTTAAAACGGCCCTGATAATTCTTTTTTGTTCCTGTATTTTTTGTTCCAATACTTGTTTCTGCAATAGTTTATTTTCTGTAACGTCAATCAAGGTTCCTATAATAGCAGGTTTCCCTTTGTATTGAGTTCTTGTTCCAAAAATTTCTAATCTTATAATATCACCATCTTTTTTTACGCCGTCAATTTCATAAGGAGTAGTTTCTTTTGCTCCTTCAATACGCCTACGCATATTATTTCTTATTAATTCTGTATAAGGCTGATGGGCCAATGATTCTACAGAAACGGAATTGATCAGTTCACTTTGCTCATAACCAAATATTGTTGCGAATTCCGGATTTACATACATGTATTTTCCTTTCTGAATAATATAGACACCTACGGATGATTTTTCAACGAGGTCCCTGAATTTGGCTTCTGCCTCAATCAATTCTTTTTCAGCTTTTTTTCTATCAGTGATATCCCTGATATAAGATTGAAAACTTCCATCAGGCAACATTTTTACATTTATGTCTGCAGGAAAAGTTGATCCGTCTTTTTTTATGAGTATCCTTTCGTTGCGAACGGTTTCACCACTTTCAATCTTTTGGAAACTTACCGGATTTATTTTAAGATTTTCTTTATCCAATACATCTTCAAGGCTGAGTAATAAAAACTCGGCTTCTGTATAACCGAATATTTTGCAGGCACTTGTATTTACCTGTTCAAATTTTTTATCCTTATTGATAATGGTAATGGCATCAGCAGCTTGTTCAAACAATAACCGGTACCTGCCTTCACTTTGCTGAATTTCCTTTTCTGCTTTTTTACGAGCTGTAATATCACGGATAAAAGATTGCAAACTTCCATCAGGAAGTATTTTGGCATTTATTTCTACAGGAAAAATAGAACCATCTTTTCTTTTAAGTATTCTTTCTTTATAAAGAGTTTTTTGAGGTGTAAATACTTCAAGATCTATAGGATTACCTATAAGATTGTCGGGGTCAACTATATCTTCTAACCTAAGTGATAAAAATTCAGCAGGAGAATAGCCAAACATTTTGCAGGCACTTGGGTTAACACTTTTAATGGTATTGTTTTCTTTGGATACCATGATAGCATCTGGGGCCTGTTCAAACAACAAGCGATACAAACTTTCGCTTTGTTGAATTTCTTTTTCAGCTTTTTTTCGATCGGTAATATCACGTACAAAAGATTGAAGACTCCCATTCGGAAGTATCTTGGCATTTATTTCTACAGAAAAAACAGATCCGTCTTTTCTTTTAAGTAATCTTTCTCTGTAAACGGCCGTTTTATTTTTATATCTTTCAATGGTTACAGGACTTTCTTTTAAATCATTTTCTTCAACTATATCATCCAATTTAAGAGATGTGAATTCTTTAGCTGAATAGCCGAACATTGCGCAGGCACTAGGATTAACGCTTTCAATAGAATTGTCTTCTCTTGATACAATGATCGTATCGGCAGCCTGTTCAAAAAGCAGACGAAACCTGCTTTCGCTTTCTTTAATTTCTTTTTCAGCCTGTTGATCTATCAGCTTATTTTTTTCTTCCAGTTCTTTTATCAGGCTTTCATTTTTATGATCTTCCTTTTCTACGAGTATCTTCATTACAAGGCAACAGCCGCTGAGGGCGAAATAAGCAATAATAGCTCTTGCGCTGTTTAATTCGAATCCGTCGCCTGCCATACCTTTTTGTGCATGCCCCATTCCAAATAAGTTGAATATCCTATCTACAAAAAGAATAGCAATCAAAGGAAGCGATAAGCCTATTAATAATTCTTTTTTATTAGAGACGCTTAATAACAAATATGGAAAGGCAGCAACGCCTAATAGAAAAAAATAGAAGCTATCATATTCGCTGGTTAGTATTGTGGTTTTTCTTGTTCCCTCAAAAATATAAATAACCATTATTGCAATGGTAGGTAACCAGCATAGATAAAACCTTGCTATGCGAGTTTGTTTGTAATAATTAAAAATAAGTGGCAATAGAAAAAAACATCCCGAAATTATAATGATCGTATTTGCACCAATGATGACTTTATTATGCGGAACTGTATAATAAGCAACTGTTCGTAATAAAACCAGTGATAGTATAACTATAAAGTGAATGATTGAAAAGTAGTTGACAATCTTTACACCTCGCTTGTCTATTGTATTATCGGCATACTCAACACCTGTATTGGCAAGTCTTTTTATAAAATTCATGGGCATAACTTTTACATTAGCAAACACTAATTAAATTAAAGATAATCCAGTTCCATTAGAGATTATAGGTAGTAGCTAACTCTTTTAATTCAAGAAGATTGGTAACCTGTAGTTTTTCAAACATACGTGCTTTATGCGTACCAACGGTAGATATTTGAAGGTTTAAAGAATGCGATATTTCGCTTAGGGTTTCACCTGATAAAAGTAAAGAGGCAATTTCAAATTCTCTGCGTGATAATTTATCAAAAGGGTTTGACGGATTATCTTCTAAAGATTCGTTCACAAACTTATCCGTTAGCGCAGGGCTAAAATATTTTTTATTGTGTAATACCTGTTGAATAGCTTTTGTTATTTCATCTAAGGGAGCATCTTTGGAAATAAAGCCCATAGCGCCGGCTTTAAGGAAGCGTTTAGCATAAATATTTTCTGCACTCATGGAAAACATCAATACTTTGGTATCAGGCAATATTATGTGAATGTATTCCATCAGCCCTAAAGTATCAGTCTTAGGCATTTGGATATCCATCATAACAAGCTCGTACTTATTGTTTTTTAAAAGTTCTGTAGCGGTGTCTCCATCACAGGCTTCGTGTACTTCGCAGGGTTTAAATATCTCGGATAACAATAATTTAACACCTGAACGAACTACTGTGTGGTCGTCTACAAGCAAGAATTTTTTCACAGTTAGGCCATTATAGTGAACACTAAAAGTAGAAGTTTTTCTACAAAAAACCTATCTATTCTTCTACATTTTGTTAACAGGGATAGATAGATATTTGCATTTGAGTCCAGATAAATGAAAACTATTGCGCAGAACCTTTCGGGCTGCGCAATTTTTTTGTTATTAATCGATTGATTAGATGATGATTATAGACAAATAGCCTGTAGAATCAACCTGTCTCCCCAATTTTAATTAGTTATTCTTGTTTTTTCATCAAATTATACGGGGAAATACCTCCACGCCTCTCTTCTGATTTAAGTCAGAATGAGAGAAGAAGTTAGCTTACAACTACTTACAATGGTGGCATGATTTTTAACCCTTTATATGAAACAAAAGGTAAGATCATGAGAAACCCGACATTTGATAAGCGACACCTGACAGAATATTTTCTGTTTGGATTATTAGCAGCCGTATTATATAGTATCCCTATGGAGTTTTTTCTTTCCAGTGATAGGTATGAAAACTTTTATTACCTCTATATTGGCAGTGGGTTATTTATGATAGCTATCTTTTACCATACATTTCGCTTAATTGACAGGCCCTATGACAAAAACAGGGCTGTTTCAATGATGATGTCCGGTTTGCTAACAACTATAACGGGAGTGATCATTTCAAGTATCATAGTATGTATCAGTGTGTTTGCTTTTTTTCCTGATCTGTTTTCTACACACCAGATAGTAGATATGGTACAAGATGCACCGGCAACAGGTCAGCCTAAATATCCTTCGGATCTATTATTCATGATACTTGGCGTAACTATAATAGTAAATATGTTGATAGGAGCTTTTGTTGCTGTGATAACATCTTATGCATCTAAACGCGATCAGACGAGAGATAAGCCCGCGGTGATATAAGAAGATAGATGGAGATTAAATCATTCTAAAAGTTAACGCAGCAAATTCATCAATGCTTAAAGTTTCTGCGCGTCTGTCAAATAATTTATCTTGTAATTCTTCAGGAGTGAACTGACTTTTCAATGCATTGCGCAATGTCTTACGGCGTTGATTAAACGCAGTTTTTATGAGTATCCAAAAGTAGCGTTCGCTCTTTACGGTTAATTCAGTCGTTCTTCTTTTTAAACGAATAACACTACTTTGTACTTTTGGTGGCGGGTTAAAGCAATCATTACTGACATCAAATAAGTATTCTACATCATAATAGGCTTGTACTAAAACGCTTAATACACCATATACTTTGCTGCCTTCTTTTGAAGCTGCTCTTTGTGCTACTTCTTTTTGAAACATGCCAATCACTACCGGTACCTGATCTCTCCATTCCAATACCTTAAATAAAATCTGGGTAGATATGTTATAAGGGAAATTACCTACTAATGTAAAAGCTTCGCCATTAAATGGTGGATCGATATCTAAAAAACTTTGATGAATAATATTGTCTTGCAGAGTAGGATATGTTTTGTTCAGATAAGTAACCTTATCGTCATCTAATTCAACTGCTTTGAAATGTATGTTTGGTATTGTTATCAAATGCTTGGTTATTGCGCCACCACCAGGACCAACTTCTAACAAATTAGTGAACGAATCTTCTTTTACCGCCTCGATAATTTTATTGATGATAGTTGCATCTTTTAAAAAATGTTGTCCGAGCGATTTTTTTATGGTGAATTTGTCCAAAGCTGTTTTAGTAATTAATGAGCGGTGAAATTACAAACATTTAATAAGTAATATGGAATATTGAATATTGTGGCGCGATAAATCAGTATGACTCTATTCAGTCATTTTATGCTATAAATGGGGCATATACTGCTTCAATTGAAAGAATTATTAATTCTTAATTATTAATTCTTAATTATAAAGTACTTTTGGGCACTAAATTTTGACACAGAATATGCAAAATGAACATAAACCAATTATCGGCATTACTTGTGGAGACCTTAATGGTGTTGGATTAGAACTGATCATTAAAATAGTAGGAGATATAAGAATATTGGAAATATGCACGCCTGTTATATTTGCGAGCAATAAGGCATTTAATTTTTATCGTAAAAGTTTACCTGAGCTTAACTTCAACTTTATCAGTATAAAAGAAACAACCCGCATTAACCACAAACAAATAAATCTGTTCAATTGCTGGGAAGATGAGGTGGCTATTACACCAGGTCAGTTAACTGATGTTGCAGGAAAATATGCAGTATTAAGTTTAACAGTAGCTGCGCAGGCATTGAAAGATGGCAAGATCGATGGATTAGTTACAGCACCTATCCATAAAAAAAATACACAATCGAACGAATTTAATTTTACGGGACATACGCCTTACCTTAAAAATTTATTTGGTGCTCAGGATGTATTGATGTTTATGGTGGCAGATAATATGCGTGTTGGATTGGTAACAGAGCATGTTGCGGTGAAAGATATTGCGCAGCATATAACAAGACAAAATATCTTCAGTAAACTGGAGATAATGAACAATTCATTGAAGAGAGATTTTGGTATCTCTAAACCAAAAATTGCGGTGCTGGGTTTGAATCCTCATGCTGGTGATGAAGGCTTGATAGGTAAGGAAGAAGAAGAAATAATAAGACCGGCTATTAAAGATGCGAAGCAACAAAAAGATATTTTCTGTTTTGGGCCGTATAGTGCCGATGCGTTTTTTGCACGCGGACAACATGAAAAATTTGATGGTGTATTAGCAATGTATCACGATCAGGGATTAATTCCATTTAAGTCACTGGCATTTGGTGAAGGTGTTAATTATACCGCAGGCATAAGTGGTGTACGTACATCGCCGGATCATGGTGTTGCGTTTGATATTGCAGGAAAAAATAAGGCCGATGAATCTTCTTTCCGCGAAGCGATATACAAAGCGATCGATATTATTAATGCAAGAAAAGAGTTTGAAGAACAGCGTAAGAATCCGCTTAGAAAAATGAGCGATAAAATAGTTAGGAACGCGGTAGATCAGAAAAGTACGGATGTGCCGGAATAGAAATATTGACCGCAAAGAACACAAAGAAGCCGCAAAGGAACGCTAAGTCTTTCTTTGCGGCTTCTTTGCGATAACTCAGCGCACTTTGCGGTTAATAAATTTTTTATTAATTTGTTATCACTTTCCTGTATCCGTAGAGTCAATATCTATAATACTTTACGCATCACATAATCGTTCATAAAATAATTATTACCGATATCAATATCTTCTTCTCGGATAATTGCGAATCCTAATTTTTGATAAAACTTAATTGCTTTATTCGATCGGTTTACATTTAATTCGAGTGACCGTGCACCTTTCGGCTTAATATCCTCAATTATATAATCGATTAATTTTTTGCCAATACCTTTTCCTTGTTGATCGGGATTAATATAGAGTTTTTGTAGTTTATAAGCAGCAATATCATTTGGATTTATTAGAAAGTAAGAAGCAAAGCCAATATTGCTTTTTTCATCCATTACTATTATAAATTGGTGATGCTCTTCGGTTATTTGTTTTTGTAAGATATGGGGAGAATATAAAAGTTGCATCATATAATCCATCTGTGGTTTGGATAGAATGTGCTTGTAAGTTGGCTTCCAGCTTATATTAGCAAGGTTTATTATTTCAGCAACAGCTGTCGCTCCAACTTTTTTAATGGTGATCATCGGTTATTTGATGCCTATTCTAACTTCGGGAGCATAAAAATAATTACCCTTATTATCTGTAACAATGATATCTACAAAGTGAAATTCTTCTCCCTTAACTAAAGTTTCTCTGATGGTTTTGCGCCATATATCAGTCAAAGGCGTTGCTATAAAATTATCTGCTACTATATCAGAAACGGGAGACACTATGCCTGTAGAATCGTTTTCAACAACAGCCATTCTCTTATAAGCAAACTGATAGTGAGTAATAGTATAGCTATTACCTTTTGCATCTATTACTTTTAAAGAAGAGTCTATAATTTGTTTTCCTGTTGCAACATTAACTGAGTCCTTGGTGCCATTAATTCCGGCAAAATATGTTTTTACAACAGGAGGTTTAAACTTAGCCGGCTTTTTTTGTGCAATAGCATGGTTACCTATCGTTACAATAAATAAGAATAGAACAATTTTCAAAAAAATATTTTTAGACATGTTGTTTTAATTTACTTGTAACGAATGTAAGTCATAATTAATAGAGCAAAAAGTTAATTCAATCCTACTAAACTTTCCTGAATTGTTTTTATCCTTGCTTCGGCATCAGCCATTTTTTTCTGTTCCATGGCTAATACTTCCGGCTTAGCATTTTGTACAAATTTTTCGTTGCTCAGCTTTTTTTGTACACTCAACAAAAATCCTTTTTGGTGTTCCAGGTCTTTTAGCAGATCATTTTTTAGTGTAGCACTATCCAATTGTCTTTCTGATTCGATAAAGAATTTATCTTTCTCTACAGCAACAACAATAGTGTTAGCTACTGAATCACTTATGTAGTATATGTTTGCTGCGTTTATCTGTTTGCTTAAAATATTTTCAATTGATGCATAGCTGGCTTTATCTGAGGCTTGAATATGTAATTGAATTATATCTTTTGGTTTGATCTGATTTTTATTTCTTGCATCACGCAATGCGGAGATAACTTGTTTCAATAATTCACCTTGTTGTAATATTTCTGTGTTGGGTGCTTTATGTTGTTCTAACTGTCTAACACAAAGATCAACTTTTTGTTCTTTTAATAAATGATAGATCTCTTCTGAAATAAATGGTGTGAATGGATGAAGCAACTGCATTAATTCATCAAAGAAGTCAACTGTTTTATTATACACAGTAGCTTCTATCGATTGTTCGAATCCTGGTTTAACCCATTCTAAATACCAGCTACAAAAATCATCCCATATCAAAGAGTAAACAGTTTTCAAAGCTTCGCTTAAACGGAATTGTTTCATTAAATTTTCTACTTCATTCTTTACTTCATTCAAACGATTGTCAAACCATTCAATGGCAAAGTTGCTATTATCGGTTGTCTGTTGTCTGTTGTCTGTTGTCGATTGCTTTCCTTCCCACATTTTCAATAGCTTCAACGCGTTCCATAATTTATTATTGAAATTCCTTCCTTGTTCCAATGCACTTTCATCAAATAATAGATCATTTCCTGCAGGAGAAGATATCATAATACCAAAGCGAACAGCATCAGCGCCATATTGTTCGATCAATCCTAAAAGATCTGGAGAGTTGCCCAAACTTTTGCTCATTTTTCTTCCCTGCTTATCGCGAACAATACCGGTGAAATAAACTTCTTTAAAAGGTTTTTCATCCATGTATTCAAAACCCGCCATTATCATTCTTGCCACCCAAAAGAAAATAATTTCCGGAGCTGTAACCAATGTATTGGTTGGATAGTAATATTTTATATCGGCGTTACCTGGATTGCTGTAACCTTTAAAAACTTCAAAAGGCCAAAGCCATGAAGAGAACCAGGTATCTAAACAATCTTCATCCTGCTTTAGTTCAGCATTTGCGATTGAATATTTTTTATTGAATATTTCTTTTGCCTTTGTTTCGTCTTCTGCAACTACAAAACGTCCTTCGTTATCATACCATGCGGGAATTCTATGTCCCCACCAAAGCTGGCGACTAATGCACCAATCTTTAATATTGTCCATCCAATGGCGATAGGTATTTTTAAATTTTGGCGGATAGAATTTTATTTCTTCATCCATCACGGCTTTCAACGCAGGTGTGCTTAAAGCTTTCATGCTAACCCACCATTGTAAACTCAATCTTGGTTCAACTATGGCATCCGTTCTTTCACTAAAACCAACCTGGCTGATGTAATCTTCTATCTTACTTAAATTGCCCGCAGCTTCTAATAATGGAATGATCTTTTTTCTTACTTCCATTCTGTCAATACCGGGAAATATTTGTGCGGCCTCACTCATGGTACCGTCATCATTCATGGTATCAATTATCTCCAGGTTGTATTTTTGTCCTAATTGATAATCATTCACATCATGTGCCGGCGTAACTTTTAGTGCACCCGTTCCAAAATCCATCGTAACATAATCATCTGCAATAATTGGTATGCGGCGATTGATTAATGGTACATAAGCGAATCTGCCATGTAACTGCGTATATCGTTCATCGTTAGGGTTAACACAAATAGCGGTATCACCCGTAATTGTTTCCGGACGAACCGTTGCAACTGTTATAAATTTATCAGATGGTTTTCCGTTTTCCTCAATAAAATATTTTACATGGTATAATTTGCTTGCAACTTCTTTATGGATCACTTCTTCATCGCTTAAAGCCGTCTTTGCTCTAACATCCCAATTGATCATTCTTTTACCGCGATAGATCACACCTTTTTCATGCAGCGCAACAAATATTTTTATTACAGAATTGTAATAGTCTTCGTCCATTGTAAAAGATGTTCTCTTCCAATCAAGACTATAGCCTAATTTTTTTAATTGATGTAAAATAATGCCACCGTATTTTTCTTTCCATTCCCATGCATAGCCTAAAAATTCATCACGTGTTAAAGATGATTTGGTAATACCTCTTTCACGTAACATTGCTACAACTTTTGCCTCCGTTGCGATCGAAGCATGGTCAGTCCCTGGAATCCAGCAAGCATTTTTGCCCTGCATTCTAGCCCTGCGAATTAAAATATCCTGTATCGTATTATTTAAAGCATGTCCCATGTGCAATACGCCAGTAACATTTGGTGGAGGCATTACAATAGTATATGCTTCGCGTTCATCGGGAGTACTGTAGAAATATCCTTTATCCAGCCAATGTTGGTACCATTTGGCTTCTGCTTCGTTGTGTGTAAAATTTTTGCTCAGTTCCATCTTTGTAAATATTGTAGCCTTTGTCTTAAACATGATTATTGGATTAATTGATATACAGGATAAAAAGATCCTACCCATCCTGAAAATCAAATAAAATCGTGTTCAGACAAATAATTTGTGCAAATGTACGAATTGCCATAACAATTATAAACGGCGATAATTTAAGAAGAAATGCCTTTATATTTGTCCCTCAATTTCTCAAGTTGCAAACAGTACAACAGAACCTCCGCCTGCAAAAAATAATAACAGCTATAGGAATATTCTTATTCCTGATAAAGCTGCTGGCCTGGTATTTAACGGACTCTGTAGCCATTTTAACCGATGCGCTGGAAAGTACTGTAAATGTTATTGCCGGCTTAATAGGAGTGTATAGTTTATATGTAAGTGCCAAGCCTAAGGATATGGATCATCCTTACGGACATGGAAAAGCAGAGTTTATTTCTGCCGCCGTAGAAGGTACATTGGTAACTGTTGCGGGAGTTATAATAATTATTGAGGCAATCAACAGTTTATTTCATCGCCATTTAGTACAGAAATTAGATTATGGTATTTGGCTGGTAGCTGTTACAGCGGTTGTTAATTATATAGCAGGTGTTATTTGCGTTAAAACAGGTATAAAGAATAATTCATTAGCGTTACAGGCGAGTGGTAAACATTTGAAGACAGATACTTACAGCACGGGTGGAATTATTGCCGGTTTAATATTGCTTTATTTTTTAAAATTATGGTGGATAGATAGTGCGGTGGCAATAATATTTGCATTGATCATTATGATCACGGGTTATAAAATTTTGCGTGAATCTTTGGCCGGAATAATGGATGAAGCTGATACTGATCTTTTGAAAAAAATGGTAGCAGCGCTTAATGCTAATAGAAAAGAAAACTGGATAGATCTGCATAATTTACGCATTATAAAATATGGTGGTACCATTCATTTGGATTGTCATTTAACTGTGCCGTGGTACTTGAATGTTCGTGAGGCACACAATGAAATAGATTCTTTATCAGCCTTGGTAAAAACTGAATTTGGTGAATCAATGGAATTATTTGTTCACTCAGATCCTTGTCTGGAATTTAGCTGTAGAATATGCACTAAGCAAGACTGTACCGTACGACAACATTCATTCGAAAAAAGAATTGAGTGGACTATGAAAAATATCTCTGAAGATGCGAAGCATCATTTATAAAAAATTGTAATTTATCCCATCCATAAGAAGAAAATTAGTTGTCTTCACTTCTCACTGCTACCGTTAATAAGTAAATTTTACCGATAAAATATTCAACAGAAGAATAGCATTGTCGCACATTAAACATGTGCTATAG
>DATHNB010000242.1:0-3548 GCA_035486495.1 Ferruginibacter sp.
CCTAATTCTTTTACTCTATCAATTGGCTCTAAACGTCTGGTCATACCAATTTTATAAACGTTTTCTCCAAACGAACCGATATTTGAAATTATGTAAATATGTCCACGTTTAGTTTGTTGAGCCATTGATAATGCTCTCTCCTTCTTTTCTTGTGCTTCTTTAAGCTCTTGTTCTAACTTGTCAATTTGAGCTTTTAATTTATCGTGTTTATCACCAGTAGCCAATTCAATTTCTTTCCTCGCTTTATCTAATGCTTTTTGATAATTCACTTCTTCTTTTTCTGCTTCTTTCTGTGCTTGCTCAAATTCTCGTTTTGCTTTTTCTTCCTCTCTTAGCTCTTCTTGAATAGCTCGCATTTCTTCTTTTTCTTGTTGTCTTTTGGTTTGATATTCATGTTCAAGAATTAGCTCCTTCACTTTTAGGTCGAGATACTGCTCACTTAAATGAACCTGAAATCCTTGACCTAATTTATTAATGGCATCAAATAGTTTTTGAAGCCGTTCTTTCATCTGATTGATATTATTCCATTTTACCTTTGCTATTAAAACATCAGATTCTCCATTAAATGCTCTTAACATTAATTTCTTATAAACCTTTACTACAGCTTTACCTTTAGCTTCACTACCTTCAACCGTCCACTGCGTTTTACAAATAGCAGCTGTATCTTCGCTAATCATAGATTTTTGAACATCTATAATTCGATTCTGTTCTGCACGATAATCATCAGATCTTTCGAAATCATAAACGGGTTCATAAATGCCAAATTCGATTAGATCTAATTTTGACTCGAACACACTAACTTCTTTACGAAGTTTGGTGTATATTTCTAATGAGGTTTGATAATTAACATTTAACGTTTTTAAATTATCTTCAATGTTTTTTATCTCAGTGTTTTTAACACTAATCATTTGTTCCATGCTCATTTTTTGATTTGAAACTTCTGCTTCAATATCAACAATTGATTGATATCGCTTTAGTTGCGAATTAAGTTGACTGATTTGATCAAGTTCTTTTTTCTTTAAAAAATCAAATAATCCCATTGGCTATATTTATTTATATGATTGTTATATTTAATTTAGTATTGCACATAACGGATGCATGCATCTATTAGTTATTTTTCAGCTCTCGATAATTCCATACTTTGAAACATTTACCACTACCGAAGGATTCATATAATAGAGGCTCAATTTTAGTCTTTTCAAACGCAACTAAGGCTTAGTTATTATGTGCTGTATCTTTTAGTCATTTACAAATTCGTTTAGTCTATTTGTCATGTTTTGCACTCTTATTTCCGTAGTTTCGGTTGATGTTAATTGCCTGCCGATTTCAAGATAGTAGTTAGATTTTTTAGCTGTCCATTTTTTTCTTAATTCTTTACCAACTAATGCAATAGTCGCTACACCTGATAGCAAAAGACCTTTTGACAATTCCGTTAAGTCATATGCATCGTTTCCGTGCAATGATGCAATAGTAGTCGTTGCAAACATTGGCAAGCCCGCATATAAAAGTGAATCTTCTGTCTCTTGCTTTAATGATTTAAATTTCTCTTGCCAAGTCAATTTACTTTCTAAAAAAGTCTTTTTGAAATATTCTATTTCTATTATTGCGGTTGCTTCGTCTTCTATTTTTGAAAGTTTTTCGCTGAATTCATTAACCAATTTTCTAAATTCTCTTTTTTCACTTTCTAATTCCTTATGTAGGTTAATTACAATGTCCATACTAAGGGAACGTATGTCTTTCGGAATCAGTCTTTCAATCATCAAATTTGTGTATGTTTCTGGGTTCTTATCATCAAAAAGCAATTCATCAAAGTTGCCATCTCCATCAAAATAAATCATTGCTGCATACATATCGGGATTGTCGGTTAACTTAGCAATATTTCTTCTTTTACTTACTGTGTCGGAAAGATAAAACATATAACCATTAGCCAACTTTTCAGGAATTTTTAAAAAACCTTGGCTATCTGTGTCAACGGAAAATTGTTTAAAATATGATTTAAGCCGTTCGTCAATTTTGTCGGTGTGAAGTCTAACTTCATATGTGCTACTGTCAAAACCAGCTGGGCTAAATTGCAATTGATTGCAAAAAGATTCAAACTTGTCTGCTGTTTGACGAAGGTCTTTATCAGTTAGTTCTATGTCTTCTATAAATCCATTTGAAATAGCAATTTTTATTTCATCGCTGTCCTTTGTATTATAGTTAGCTGGAACTATTCTGTAGATTTTGTCCCAAAACAACAAGCTTGCTTTTACCCAAGTTTCTGATTGGAATTCTAAAGTTGGGTAGTAAAGAATACTTCTCGATGCAAATGAGTTTATTTCTTCTGTCATATGTCTGTCGGCTTGTTGTTGTCGTCAATATTATTGCGCATAACGGTTTGTAGATTTGCGATGGGCGAGCTTTTCAGTACAAATGTTCATTCGGAGCACTGTACTTTCTGTAATCATAAAACTGTCTGTGGAGCACAAAACCCAGCCTATTGCAAATCTGCTGTTATGCCCAGTTTTTCTATTGTCCAACCAAATAGCCATTTGCATATTTTTCAAGTTTCGGTCGTACATTATTCCAATTGTCAACAATAAGTTTCATATGTTTTCCGGCTTCTGGAGTATATGCAAAGTCTATTGCATTTCTGTTAAGTATTGTTTCTGAAATTTCATTGAAAGCTTTTTCAACGTTGTCAATAGCATCATGATGTATTTCCCAAAACTCTTGTTCAATTCCAACATTTAAGTTCTTAGTAAAGTAATTATATAAAGAGCCTGCGATTAACCTTTGTCGAATTCCTGTCGGAGGATGGGAGTATTTTAAAAGCTTACTGTGTTCAAAATTCTTGTAACCAAAAATTCGAAACAAACAATAAATAGAAAAAAACCAGTTGGAAAGTCCATTTTTCCAGTCACAAAAAAATTCTCTTCTGTATTCTGGCAATTGGGACGGGGTGTCATTTATTGATTTCAAAAGTCCTAACCCTTGATGAGCAGCAAAACTGTCAGCGTCCATTTCCAGTGTTTGTGAATTTAAAGGAATATCATTGAGAATTTCGTCTTCACTTATTGTGAATATATTTTGTTGTGTTGCTAAATAATCAACATGTCCAAATGCTATATGAGCGTATTCATGGTCGAACAAAAAGTTTAAAGCAGTTTTTGTAAAAAGTGAGGCGTATAACTGTCGCTTGGTGTCCTTAGGCATAATATTTTCTTCGTCAGGTTTGGCAATGAAATAAGTGTCTAGGTCAAATTGTTGCGGATTAAATAATTTTTTTGTCGGATCTTCTTTTGAAACATCCCCAATATGGGGTAAAATATTGGGGCTTGACATCATTCGTAGAAATAGTTCATTTAGAAGAATAAAAGTACCCGCATAAATTCCGATATAATATTTTTCTGTGTCCTTTTCTTTTGATGCAACCGCATTTAGTACGCTATTGTTGATATAATTTACGTTTGCGATTGGAAATTTAGAATAGGATTTTCTATAGCCTGTCATTTTTGTACCAAACTCACCCAAAGTAAATTCGTACATTTCGGTCAAGCCTGTCTGCG
>DATHNB010000243.1:0-2878 GCA_035486495.1 Ferruginibacter sp.
GTGTGCCACCGTAGCCCGGTATTAGACCAAGGTTAACTTCGGGCTGTCCGAATTTTGCAGTATCACTGCATATTCTGAAATGGCAGGCCATTGCTAACTCGCATCCACCGCCTAATGCGAAACCGTTTACGGCAGCAATGATCGGTTTGGGGCTTTTTTCTATTTTGCTAAATAAGATGTCTTGCCCTTTTTGTGCTAATGCTTTGCCTCCGGTAGCATCTAATGCCAGAAATTCACTTATATCGGCACCTGCCACAAAAGCCTTTTGACCTGCTCCGGTAATGATAGCTGATCTCATTTCTGACCGGGTATATATTTCCTCAATGGCCAGCGATAATTCCTCAATAACTGCTTTATTTAAGGCATTTAATTTATCAGGACGATTAATGGTTATAGTTAAAATGCCTGTGGATAATTCGGTTGTAAGTGTTGAATACATAAGATTATAATAGATAATTGATATTTAACAAATGTAGTAGCAATTTATTCCAAAAAAACAGATATTTGCAACGTATGTAAAATTGGAATGATATTAGCTGCATTCCAGTAAATTTAATCAACCTTAAAAATAAAGTAATGACAACAAAACAATTCTATCAAGGAATTAAAGTGAGTTTATTTAGCGTTATGCTATTAGTAACATTTTCAAAGGCAAGAGCTCAGGAAGCGGCATTCGAGAAAGGATCTAAAACATTAGGACTGGCTTTGGGTGTTGGTGATGGTGAAGGTAGTTATGATTATTATGGTGATGATAATCACGTAGGTCTTCCAGCATTTGCTATAACATACGATCAGGGTATTGTTGGTGATGTTGGTCCTGGTACAATTGGTGTTGGAGGAATTGTTTCAGCGAAAGAATCATGGGATGATTATACTGGAGGTAAGGCTACCTGGTCATCATTTATGATTGGCGCACGTGGTGACTACCACCTTACTATATTAAAGGATAGAAATAATAAATTTGATCCTTATGCAGGTGTAACGATCGGGGCAAGGTTTAATCATTTTCATGATACCGGTGATGGTTATACTTCTAATAATTCGGAAGCTATTTTTGCACCATTTATTGGCGCAAAATATAACTTTGCATCACACGTAGGTGTATTCGCAGAAGCATCATTTGATATCTCTTTATTACGCGGAGGTATTGCTTTTAACTTCTAAGAAAGAAACTAAATGTATAAAAAAAGGGATCGGTAGAAATGCCGATCCCTTTTTTTATGAAGCGATTTGAATCTAAAAATCACGATGTTTTTTTACCCAATCTGTAATGTATTCTACAATATCATGCGTAGGAGTACCTGGTGGAAATAATGTGCCTACGCCTATTTCATGCAGTGTATCCATATCATCATCAGGAATAATGCCACCACCCGTTAATAGAACATCATCCATTCCTTTTTCTTTCATTAATTGCATGATCTTCGGAAATACCGTGTTGTGCGCACCACTTAAAATACTAATGCCAATCACATCTACATCTTCCTGTAATGCAGCATTTACAACCATTTCAGGGGTTTGTCGTAAGCCGGTATAAATTACTTCCATACCTGCATCGCGTAAAGAAATAGCAATGATCTTGGCCCCGCGGTCATGGCCATCTAGACCAACTTTTGCAACTAATATTCTGATGGGCCGTTTCACTTTAATTAAGAATTAGTAATGAAGAATTAAGAATTGAATACAGATAAGCCTTTTTTAATTCTGCTGATCGTTTCTTTTTTACCGATCAGTGTTGCAATGTTGAATACGCTTGGTCCGAATTTTCCACCTACTAGCATTATCCTAAAAGGTAACATTAATTCTCCGGTTTTTAATTGATTGGCTGCAGCTAATTCTTTAAAACCATTTTCCAGGTCATCATGTTGCCATGATGTATTTAATTCTAATGCTTTTATTAATTCTGCAAAGAACAGTTGTTTCTTTTCGTCCCATTTTGGTTTTACTGTAGCTTCATCGAATGTTGAAGGTGCTTTGAAAAAGAAGATTCCTTGTTCAAAAAAATCACTCAATAAAGTACAGCGATCTTTTATCATTTCAATAACCTTCAATAAATAAAGGCCGTCCATTTCAACGCCTTTTGCTTCAAAAATATCAGCGACTCTTGCTGCATAATTATCTGCCGGTAATCTTTTTATCCACTCGTGATTGAACCATTTTGCTTTTTCAAAATCGAATTTAGCGCCGCCTTTGTGTACGCGTTCCATCGAAAATTTATCGATCAATTCTTCCATTGAAAATACTTCCTGTTCTGTGCCATCATTCCAGCCAAGTACTGCTAATAAATTATTAAATGCTTCGGGTAAGAATCCAAGTTCCTTAAAACCTTTTGTGATATCGCGCGTGATCGGATCTTTCCAATCCATTGCATACACAGGAAATCCTAAGCGATCGCCATCGCGTTTGCTTAGTTTGCCATTACCATCAGGTTTTAATATTAAAGGAAGATGTGCCCATTGCGGCATCTTATCTAACCCAAATAAATATTTCCATAACAATACATGTATTGGTGCGCTTGGTAACCATTCTTCGCCACGAAACGCGTGCGTTATTTTCATTAAATGATCATCCACCACAACAGCCAAATGGTAGGTTGGCATTCCATCTGCTTTTAATAAAACTTTATCATCAACGGTATTAGTATCAAAAGAAATTTCGCCACGGATCATATCCGTTAAATGAATATGTTCATCAGGTTCAACTTTGATACGGATAACATAAGGTGTTCCTGCATCTAATAATTTTTGTGTTTCTTCAGGTAACAGGTTCAGAGAATTTTTCATGTTCTGCCTGATATGATGATCATACTGTAAACTATGACTGCCCGCAGTTTTTAATCTTTCTCTCATCGCCTCAATTTCTTCCGGCGTATCAAAAG
>DATHNB010000244.1:0-9800 GCA_035486495.1 Ferruginibacter sp.
TCTTTAGCCGCAAATAATCCGGCGAAAGAGGACAAACTATTTGGTTGTAAAATACAATAGGCAATTTCTTCACTTGTAAAATTCATCTTGTAAAATTCATCTTCCCTAAAGTCATTTACCTGCGGCATAGCGTTTATTTCCTCCACATCAAGGCCTATACCATCTGATGATGACCGGCTTTCATTGACAGGTAAAACGTATTCTACTGTATTGTCAGAAACTACTGCAAAGGATCTTTCTGCACCATTGATACGTTGCAATAATGTCCCGAAGTTTTTTACATCCCAATAATTTTCAATCACAATTGCTTCATTGGCCAAAGCTGCATACATACGATGCAATAAGATAGAACTTGCTACTGCAGACCTATCTATAACCGTATTTGCCACAATTTGATTTGCAGGAATTTTTATATATAGCGATACTATCTCTTTTATTTTTTCTTCCATCAATTAAAATCCTTTTAAACAACTTTGACAAATGTACCCCTCATTACCATCAGGCGAAATGCACTTTGCAAATCCTACATCACTCAGATCTTCTTTTAAAGTTTTAAAGCATTTAAAACAAGTAATGTTCTGATTTAATTTAGGATGATATACTGACCGATACGATTCCAATCTATCTTTCAGGTCTTTTAAAAACTGCGCCACTCTTTTCCCTTCAGTAACGCGATGATCGAAAGTTACGCTTAATATACAACGCTGTAATTTTTCATCGATAGATGAAACGCCCAAAATAGCGCTATTCATCATATTTATTAAGGGGCGAAAAAATGTTACACTTTCAGATGAAAGATCCGTAATAGTAAAAGTAATATCTGTAAGTTCATCTACCTGCAATATATTATCAATGTATTTGCCGGACAATTCAACTATTTCTTCCTCAATAATGTTGATTGTTTTTTTAGAAGTATCAGCAATCTTCAGCACTTTTAATCCTTTATCAATATCTATTGCAAAACCCACATTCACTTGCTTGTATTGGGCAATTGCAGTATCCGCGAAATAACTGTTTAATTCAGGATATTTTTCCAGCAGCCTTGCTGTTTCATAAATAATAACAGGTAGTAATGAATTCTTTAAAATTTTTAAAGACTGATTGATATATACAAAAATACCTTCGGTTTCTACTATTGTATTAATGGTGCTTGTTAAGCCCGTTGATTGCACCTCACTTAAATAATCAATTTCTCTTTTTTTATTGGAAGATAGTTTTTCGATAATTACTTTTTCATTACCGATTGAAAGTGACGTCTCTTTATTTTTAGATTTATTTTTCGAAACTTCAACATTTTTTTTCTTTGCAATACCTAATACTTCTTCTACATCCTGCAAACTCACAAAATCTTTACCGGAAAAATTCTTTTTATCAACTTTTTTTGATTCGATCAATGCAAGTGCCCCTGCAGAAAATAAGGTATCTCCTTCCCAGGTTTGCGCAGCAATAACGATTGCAGATTTTACTGTATCTTTTTTATTGCTTTTAGATTGAATTACTTTTTTTTCTACTTCGCTTGCATCGCTAAATATTTTTGCTACCACATCATTCACATCATAATCATTCCCTTGGTCGCATAAATATTGAATGTATCCTGTTGATTCTGCTTCAACATTGTAAGTCGTTTTAGAAGTTTCAAACACAATAATAATGTCACCTTTCTTTACCTGATTTCCGTCAGCAAATAACATTTCCACTACGGTAAGACTAGTATCATTTACCGATATTAAAGGGACTTTTATTTCTTGTAAAATAGCCATTAATTAAAATGTTCTTTAATTTCCTGAATAATGCGTTCTTTATCCGGCAGTACAATGTGCTCTAATGTTTTTACTGATGGAATAGGTACGGGATGCGCCGCGATCCTTTTTACTTTTATTTTAAAATCTATTTTTTCAACCACAGCGCTTATTAATTCGCTTCCTATACCGGCATAGGCGCTTCCTTCTTCTATCACTAATAAATTTTCAGTCCGTGCAACAGAAGCAATAATTGTATCAATAGGCAAATGTGATATCAATGAAGGAACGATCAATTCTGGCTTATGATCTGTAGAAGAAAAAATATCCGCTAAAATCGAATTTACTACATCAGCCATGCCACCGTAAGCCACAATAGTTATTGTAGGTAAGGATACCGCAGGTCGAATGCGAACAACAGGATATTCATCACCATTTATTTCATTTATAAAATTCCTGGCGGGATGATGCAATATTTTTTTTCCGTAATCGGTTTTGTTCTCTATTACAATTACCGGATGCTTTTCTTTTAAAATAGACTCGTAAACAATAGCAGGATCAAAAAATGTATTGATAGCGACTGTTTTAGTATTATCTATTCCTATTAAAAATTTATCGAGTGTTTGAGAATGTGTAGGGCCATAACCTCTGCGGCCACCCATTGGCGTACGTACCACTACCGGGCAGTTCACCAATTTATTATACATGTGATGAAACTTTGCCGCATGATTTACGATTTGGTCAAATGCCAATGTTGTAAAATCACCAAACATTATTTCAGCAAAAGGTTTAAAACCATTTAAAGCCAATCCGTTAGAAATCCCCATGATCGCGGCTTCCGATATTGGTGTAGAAAAAACACGATCCGGAGCAATAAATGAAAGATCCTTTGCCACTTTAAATGCCCCACCGTAAGGTGATAAAATATCTTCACCTAAAAAAATTACATTTTTATTTGTAATCTTATCTTTAAAAAAAGTATTTAGTAATTCTATCTGCCGTTTGTTGATGGGCTCTATTTCAGTCCAGTTTTCACTTTCAATTTTTCGTTCAGCCTGATAATAATCTTCAATCGGTAACTCGCTTTCTTTTAATATGGCATCTACCATATCATCTACTTCTTTATTAATAACTTCCAGGTAGTTACTATAATAAGAAGATTCATCACGACTAAATGTTTCAAGAAAATCGCTTTCCCTGTACTTTTTTATTTCTTCAACATCTCTGTCATCATCACCTTTTGAGTGAGGATTAAGTCTGTACGTATCTACTAAAAAGAAAGAAGGTTTTGTTTCTTTTCTCACATAATCAATTGCCGCTTTTGCATCTTTCATTAATAATTCAGGGTCATCGGTATTACCTTTAAAAGTTTTTATTCCGAACGCTTTAGGTCTTGCCAAAATATCGCCAGCAAGATTTACACTTTGTGGCGTAGATTGAGCATAGAAATTATTTTCGCAAACGATCAATAAAGGAATTTCCCATTTGGAAATAATATTCATTGTTTCATACAAAGCACCTTCACCTAAAGTTCCATCGCCTATAAATACAATTCCGACAGCACCATTTTCTTTTAATTTATTTCCCAAAGCATAACCTGCGGCAACGGGAATAATACCACCTTGTATACCGTTAGAATAAAAATTATCCTTACACAAATGCTGACTACTACCTATACCACCACAAGTACCCGAGGCCTTTCCTAGCAATTCTGCCAGCAACCCTCTTACATCGCCGGTGAAAGCAATATAATGTCCGTGGCAACGATGATTAGAAAAGATGAAGTCTTTTTTCTTTAATTGTCCGGCAAATGCAATGGCTGAAAATTCCTGGCCAACACAAGTGTGCACAGTACCATTCAATTTACCTTGGGAGAATAATGATAAAAACTTCTCTTCCACCGTACGAATGGTAAGCGCCTCCTTTATTATTTTATGATTCAATTTAATCTGCAATTAGTGAGCTGCGTGAACCGCTTTTAATTTTAAGAAGTCCTTTCTAAATAGATTCTTCTGATTAAATAATAAATTACCGGGATAAAAATAAAGATAAAACACAAAATATAAATAACGTATTTTAAAATGCAGCAGTCGGTAATTTCAATTATAGATTATATACGTTAATTATGACAACTCATTTTATGATATTGTTCTTGATAATATAGGTATTGCAGGATTACCTTTGTAAATAACATACGGCTTCATATCTTGCTCTGCCACCGAATTAATACCAAGTATGCTATGTGATTTACATGTTACACCTCCAAAAACGACAGCTTTTGCTCCGATCCAAACGCCGTTTTCCAGAATAACTGGGAGTGAAATAAAATCAAATGTTTCTTTAGTATGATCATGACTTCCCGTTAATATTAATGCGCCTTGCGAAAGTGTTACATTGGCCCCTATTATTACATCAGAAAGATTATCTATCCATACATCCTCCCCTACCCAGCTATTATTGCCTATTTTTAATTTCCACGGATATTTAACATTCACTACCGGTTTTATTACAACACCATTTCCAATTGTAGCTCCAAACATTTTTAGTAATAAAACTTTACTCCCCGAACTAATGTTTAAAGCATTTTTAAAGAACATTATATTAATGAAATACCATAATACCTGCTTAAACTTGGAAGCATTTATTTTAATAGACGTTTTGTATGCAGCGTTATTTACTTTTTTAAATTCCATTATGCAAATAGCTTATGATATTCTTCAATTAAATTAGGATTGGTTATAAATTGATGAGCATACTCCCACACAGCCTTTCCATATTCATCAAACTGTTGCTGGTTCCATGCTGCAGAGTTTTCTATTACCTTAATAAACTCATTACTGTTATTTAATGGCAGATCCCAACCAGCTTTAACCCTATTTAGCTGCAACCAAGGTGTCTGGTCGCTAATCAATACCGGACGCCCAGACAACATTGCTTCGAAAATAGAATGACCAAAATTTTCGCCGGTTGTAGGCAATACAAATAAATGATGCTCTTGCAAGATAGTTGTTAGTTGATCATTCTGCTTTGTACCAATATTTTCTACTAAAATATTGGTAGGTAATTGTGCTATTTTCTTTTTACATTCTTCCCAATAAGTATGATCCTCTGTTGGACCAACGATCGTTAATTCAACTGTTGCTTTTACTTTTTCCAAAATATTTAATAAAAAAAGCAGGTTCTTAATGGGTACTATTCTTGCAATAAATATACATTTAAGCATCCCAGTTATCTTATCACAAGAAATATATTCACGCTGATCATTTTTGGGCAAATTATTAGCGATAAAGATTTGACTACTGGGAAAATATTTATCGATTGCCTCTTTTTCTCTAATATTAGTTGCATGAAAAGATACTTTTTTATGCAGCCCCATCCTTTTAAATAACAATAGAAAAGGATCTTTCTTATACCGTTTTACAGACAATGCGCTATCATACAAAGCTCCTCTTGGACAAACAACTACTTTCCCTTTTATTTTACCTGTGTATTTTAACCACAAAGGTAATAATACAAAATAGGGTGAGAACAAATGATTTAAATAAATATAATCTGCCTGTAAACTATCTATCACCTTAGCCAATTGCTTAAATGATAAAGTACTTTTTTGGGCATAATATACATTTATCAATGGATCTAGATTAGTGATCCATTTGTTAGGCTCTACATCATCATAAGGTTCTTTATCTCCATGATCAGTATCAGTGGTAAGAACATATATATCATATTCTTCCTTTAAGGCAAAAGCAATGTTTTTGCATGATTGAATAGGGCCTCCGGCTTTATAGCCAGGTGTAAACCAATCTACAACTATTAATATTTTTTTTTTATTACTCACTTTAATCTCCTATCCTGTTATCTCTCTCTTTTTATTATCTATATCCCTTTTTTCTGATCTGTCAAATAAATAGATCATTATAAAAATTAGTACATATGCCGCTATATTAAATAAGGTATGATTATCCAAGTTCAGCGAATTTCCCCATTTATTATCAACCGCAATTAATAATAAAGAGATCCTTACAACATTTATTATAAAGATTGATACTAAACCTACTACTATCCAATTTACTTTTTTCTGCCATCTTACTTTATTTGCAAACACAAATGCTATCCAAAAACTCATTATCCCAAAACCAATACAGCTATATACCAAATGCACTCCGTGACCGCCCTGTATCCTTAATGTATATACTTTATCAATGAAAGTATTGTATCCAAAAATAGCAAGTAACAATTTAGAACAATACAAAATTGCAAATCTTAACCAAGCGATATAATCCAGATAATCATGAATAAAAGAAGAGTAATAGCCACCTGGCGACGACAAACCGATTACGGCCAAACTACCATAGTAAAATATGCAAAAGCATATTATGAATTTCAGTATGTAGTTGATACTATTTTTATTTAAGAAGGATGAATTCTGCATAGCTAAAATTATCTTATCACAATTCAACTGAATATACTGAATTTGTATGTATTTTATTCGCCAGCTTTTTTGCAAATAAGTGTGAAGGCTTTTCTATTACTAAATAAAATAAATATGATATGCAAATAGAAATAACTATAAAAATGAAATAAGATAACTTAGTTAAAGGGAAGAAATAAATTAATGCGGTATAGCATACAGAATGTAATAAATAAAGTGAATATGAAAATACCCCCATCTTCTCTAAGATACTTACCGGCTTTCTCTCTCTGTAATATAAAATTTCATTTTTAATCCATATAAACAAAATTAGCGCAAACACATTCATCGAAAAAATATAACTAACAAAAAAATGGAATTTCGCAATATTTAATCCCACAGATATTATAAATACTGCTATTCGTAAAAACAAGATTCTTTTAACGGATACTGTCTTTGTGATTGCATCTATATTCTCTGCTAATAAAACACCTAGTAGCCAGCAAGGTAATCCTATTATCCAGGTAAGATACGGCCCCAATTGCCAATAAGCCCCTGCAAGAGGATCAGAATGACCACCGATTGCTTTTTGCTGAATAAATGAACCTATATCATGTGTACAAAAAATCCCTATAACACCAATCGAAATCATAAATGAAATTATGCATTGAAATTTCCAATTCACTTTAGTTTTCAATAACGAAGGATATATAGTATAATAAATAAGCTCGCAATAAAGACTCCAGATAGGAATACAATTAAAACAATTATAATGAACCGTTATTATAACAACAACAACAAGAGGAATACCTATCCTTAGCCATCTTCTTAGTAAATATTTTCTAACATCGGGAATACCTTTTTTGTTAGGGTAATGAATTACAAAACCTGAAATAATAAAAAATGCAATGACAGCTCCTATTCCTGAAAATAAATTGGGAATAAGCATCCCAAAACCTTTTAAAAGCCCTGAATCAAAATGTGCAAAATAAGACACCCAAGGGTTACCAAAATGAGATAATAATACTATAAGCGCCAAAATAAACCTAATTGAATCTAGGCCATTTACCCAATTATTATTCTCTCTTTGTACATCTAGTTTCATATTCAAATCCAAATTAAAAGATAGCCATAAATCAACTATTCCTCACCTTCGATAAGAGACAAATACCCAATAAACCATGGGAAAAACCACCTAATTAAAAAATAAAAGGTCACTACCCCTGAAATAAGCCTCCCAATTAAATAAGTTCCATCAGTCGCATACGGATTAAAATCCATAAAAAAAGCACCTACAACACAATAATTAAAAATTAAATTATCAGAAGATTTTTTTAATAAATGATTATATATCAAAGCATATATTATACCCATGAAAAACAACGCTACCATCATCCCATATATCCCGAAATCGATGTAACATTCAGCAAAATATCCCAAGCTGAATGATGCGCCTTTATTTCTGCCAGATAAATGTATTCCCGTATAATGACTTGCTTTTTCGCTTTGATCCAAGACTGGTTTATCAGGATTGAAATAACGGGGAGTTGTTACAAACTCTATATTATCTAGCCAGTTATTACCATTTTGATATGGAATAATATCAGGAACCCGTTGGATAGTTTTTGCGAAAAAATAAGTGTACTGAACTCTGTCTAAAAGCTGAGGAATGGATCCTTCTAAATTATCACCGGTGGTATTATTTGATAAATCATATAATTTATTAAGAGCATCGTCTCCATTTACAGTTACATTTTGACTTTTTTCTCCTCCATTTAAAAAAGCACGGTATCTGTCTTTAACATTTGTCCAAAACAGTGCCAACAACACTAATACTGCTACTATTAATAATCCATAAAAGAAAGACTTCAAATCAACTTCTTCTATAAGACTTAACAATAATATAAGTACAAAATATAGTACTGTTTTAAAATCGGAAAAAAAACTATAAAACCCCGTTATAAATTCCAATACAACAAATAAGTAAAAGATTCTTTTTTTTTCATTTTTCAGTATACACATATAACCAAATAATAAAAACAGTATCCATTTAACACTTGTCAGCCATAATATTATTTGAGTTAAACCTCCAAATACAAATGCTATCCCTAATAGAAAATTTGCTATAAAAAAAGAAATAATATAAGCATACATAACTTTATCAATAGAAAATCTATTTATACTGATGGTAAGGCTTTCTCTATTTTGAACCGGAAATCCAGCTTGGACATATATTACAGGAAGCATTAAAAAAACTAACCCTATTGAACTTGTTATTGTGGCTGTGGAGCGAAAGGGGGCACTATAATCTATATCCTGCCCCAGATAATTACAAAGTAATACCCCTGCTATAATTTGTAGATAATGCTGAAATGCAATAAATGAAAATATAGGAGACTTATATGGTCGCTGAAGCAAACTTAAAACTATTAGCAAACATACGGAAGGAAAGAAAAGATAAAACCCATTAGGAAAAGCAAACCCCAACAGTAAAAAACAAAAAATTAAGTATTTATATACATCAAGTCTTGATCTCATTATCTATTACGTATATATTTATTTAATAATCCAGCATGACTAATTTTCATTAAAATCTGTTTTTATAAAAAATCGTTGTCGTATTTTTTAGTGAAAAGGTAATTTTAAACTCCCTCGTACGAAAGAAATACAAATAAGACATATCCATTAATAGTCAATTCAAAAGTAGTGCAAATAACAAACAAAAATACTTTTATTCATTACGCTGTAAAGAAGCAGCTAGCTTTATGATCTCTTAAGCCATTACTTATATCCAAATTTCAATCGCCTAATCTATCTATAAGTTAGGAATATACAACAAGTTGTTCTATAGCATTTGCAATATGAGTAAAAGAGAATTTTTCTATTAAATATTTTGAAACCTCTTTCATTCTAGTCAATTTAACTTTATTATCAATTAATTCCTCAATAAAATCAACACACTTTTTTATATCTGTAGGATTAAATATAATTCCATTTTCTCCTTCTTTTACAAGATCTATTGCACCCCCTACTTTTTCGGATAACATCAGAGCGCAACCTGATGCCATTGCTTCATTAACTGCTAACCCCCAAGTCTCACCTGGACCTACAGATGGCAAAATAAAGACGTCACCTAGTCGATAAACAACAGGCATTCTTTGCTGATTTTGAAAATCCAGTACTATTAAGCGCTCATCCTTAGCTGCAAAGCTTCGTAATTTATCTTCAAGAATTCCATCTCCTACCGCAATAATCTTCAAATAATCACTATCGCAATTTTTTAATACATCAAGTAGAAATAGGGGATTTTTTTTGAGTTCAAATTTTCCTGAGAAAATAAGAACCAAGTCATTTTCGCGAATATTTAAATGTTCTCTCCATTGAATTGCTTTATTTGTATATACTTCATTTGGATTAGCAAATCGATTATTATCAATAGCATGCGGCGCAAAAATCAGCTGCTTATCTTTAAGCCCATATTTAATAAAATATTTTTTATTATTACTCCCAACATACAATGCATAATTTATATGACTATATATCCATCTTAATAAAATAAATCTTGCAAATGCCTTACATATATTTGTTCTATCAAGTAAAGTGGAATCACCACGAAAGCAGATTGGAATTTTATTTTTAAAATACCTGAT
>DATHNB010000245.1:0-3772 GCA_035486495.1 Ferruginibacter sp.
AGGCGTAACAATTTCGCCTCTTTTTTTATGATATGATTTTATTAACTTATTAATTGTAGATAAGGTGCGTTAGCAGCCCGTCTCTTAGTTTTGGTTCAAACCAGGTTGATTTGGGAGGCATCACATTTCCGCTATCCGCAATATCAAACAATTGCTGGATGCTGACAGGATGCAGGCTGAATGCGATCGCCATATCTCCGCTGTTAACCCTTTTTTCCAATTCACCTAAACCTCTGATACCACCAACAAAATCAATGCGTTTATCGGTTCTTTGATCTTTGATATTGAGTATAGGATCAAGGATATTATTTTGTAAGATGGTTACATCTAAAATACCAATAGGGTCGGTTGAGTAGCTATCTGTATGTGCAGTAAGTCTGTACCATTGCTTATTTACGTACATACCAAACTCGTGTAATACTGCAGGTGAAAATGCGCTGTTTGCTTTTTCAACAGAGAAGTTTTTTTGTAATGTCGCAACTAATTTTTCTTCAGTCAAACCATTCAGATCTTTCACTACACGATTGTAATCCATTATCTGCAATTCATTTGCAGGGAATAAAGTAGTTAAGAAAAAATCCGCTCCAACGTTTTCTTCTCTTGTTAAACCTGTGCGCACTTTAGCGGCAGATGCTGCACGGTGGTGGCCATCAGCGATATAAGTACAAGGAACCTGCGTTTCAAATAATGATGAGATTTGTTCGATGGTTTTATCATCATTTACAACCCAGATACTATGTTGTATTTTATCGGGTGCAATGAAATCATATACCGGGCTGTGTGTTTCTTTCCATTTAGTTATCAATTCATCAACAGCTTGCACATTTCTGTATGCTAAAAAAACATTCCCTGTTTGCGCACCAGTAGTTTTAATATGATTGATACGATCTTGTTCTTTTTCAGGACGAGTAAATTCATGCTTTTTTATCAACCCACTTTCATAATCGTTAACGCTGCTACCACAGACTAAACCTGTCTGGCTTCTTCCATCCATAATTAATTGATAGATATAATAGCAAGGTTTATTTTCACGAAATAAAATAGTACGGTTTACAAAAGCATCCAGGTTATGTTTTGCTTTTTCATACACTTCTTGTGAATGAATATCGATGCTTTCAGGGAGATCTATCTCGCTTTTAGTGACATGTAAAAAGCTATTGGGATTGTTTTCTGCTTCTATTTTTGCCTCTTTACTATTCAATACATCATACGGAGGAGACGCGATTTGTTTCGCATATTGAGCATCAGGCCTTAATGCCTTAAAAGGTGAAATTGTAACCATTGGATTATTATATTGATTAACGTGTTATTACTTAGTCGGTTGCAAAAGTAAACTTTAGGAAACAGATTAAGTAATTAAAAATTCGATATTATTTTATTAAAGAGGTGTATGCGTGACATTTTGCTGCCTTTATCCCTTAAAGCTCTTCATCGCGTCTATCAAAACCTGCACACTGCTTATTGGCAATGCATTATATATTGATGCCCTAAAACCACCTACTAAACGGTGGCCTTTAATACCAACAATGTTTAATTGTTTGGTATGTGCTAAAAAAGCTTCTTCCAAAGAAGGATCATTCATTACAAAACAGACGTTCATTTTGCTTCTGTCTTCTTTATTTGCTGTGCCAGTAAAGAGTGGATTTTCATCTATTTCTTTATATAATAAAGCAGCTTTTGCATCATTTAGTTTTTCTATTGCCGCAACACCTCCTTTCGCTTTTAACCAGCGAAGTGTTAGCATACAAACATAGATAGAAAACACCGGAGGTGTATTCAACATGCTGCCTTCCTTAATGTGATTGCGGTAATCCATTATTGTAGGAATGGCGCGTTTTATTTTGCCTAAAATATTTTTATTTACAACAACAAGGTTAACACCGGCTGGTCCCATGTTCTTTTGAGCGCCGGCATATATCAGATCAAATGCATTAAAATCAAGTACCCTGCTTAAAATATCGCTACTCATATCAGCTACTAAAACATTACTTGTTTTAGGAATAGTGTGCCATTGCGTTCCGTAAATTGTATTGTTGGTAGTGATATGAAAATATTTCGCATCGTTAGGAACGGCAAAGTCTTTTGGTATAGTGCTGTAATTACTTTCTTTACCTGTGCAGACTACCTCTACCTTGCCAAATAATTTTGCTTCTTTGATGGCTTTGATTCCCCATACACCTGTATCTGCGTAGGCGGCAGTTTCTTTATCATCTAACAAATTCATTGGCACTTGCATAAATTGAGTAGATGCACCACCATGTAAAAACAACACTTCATGATCAGCATCCAGTTTCATCAGTTCTTTTACCAATGCCTGAGCTTCATCCATAACAGCCTGAAAAGTTGAAGTACGATGCCCGATCTCTAAAATGGATAATCCTGTATTGTTATAATTTAAAACAGCTTGCGCCGCTTGTTCAAATACTTCTTTAGGTAAAATAGATGGGCCTGCATTAAAATTATGAACAATACTCATGTCGAAAAATTTAGGGTGCAAATGTAAGAAATATGTACGAGGTATGATGTTGGATGTACGATGTTGTTGTAGTATTTATACTATTAAATTTCTTTACATCGTACGTCGTACATCTAACACCGTACATGTTTATTCGTCTCTGCCGATCATACCGCTGCTATTTTGCCATTGGCTATTAAGCTCTTCAAATTCTTTACTGTCAGATGCCGCAAAATATTGTTTGGATAATGGCCGAAGATCCGGCTGACCTGCATTTACCCAGGCTGTGTACCAAAAGGAAGCTACCGCATAAATGGCCTGTCGCATTCTTCTTTCAACCATACCATTTAGTTTTTTGTTGTAGGCAATTGTAAAGGCAGATGAATATTGACGGATGAGCACACCGTTCCTGTTCTCAAATGCATATTTTTCATCAGAAGGGAATTGTTTGGTGAGCTCTTTTTCAAAAGTTAGGACAGAGTCCGCGGCGTTAGCACTTTCTAAAACTCTTGCCCAAATAAACTCGCTTGGGTTTGATATATAGTCGGCTTTGCCGATGAAAAAATCAAACTCTTTATCAGCCAGTAATTCGGGTACACGACTTTCCCAAAATGCGTGTATGCCCACTTGGTCGGTCAGTTGCCCATTATGATTGCTGTTTGTATGTAATGGTACATGCGCATCAGCAATATAATGACCGAGCTCAGTGCTGTTCTTCATTATTTTGCTAAAGTTTTTTTCTTTAAAAGCTTCTGTAAGGCGAGATAACATTACTGAAACATGCCAGGGCACAATGCCGTATTTTAATAAAGTATCTTCTCCGAACTTAGCTACAGCATCTTTCCATTTATGTGGTAAGCTATCGTAAGGATATTTGCCATAATGATCAATATCAATAAAATGCCGCGGTGCTTCATTCTTACTGATATACCGTCTTTTATCAGGATCAACGGCATGAGTAGTAATAAAATCGATATTAGGTTTGTACAACACCAACATCTCCGGAGGCAATAAAAATGTCGCATAATAATTTATTTTTTGATGAGCATAAAAGCCCCAGCAAAAACTTTTAAAAGTAAATAGGCAGCAGAGTGCCACGAGTAGTAGGCGTTTCATAGGGTGTTTTATTATTTAATATCTAATATTTTTGATTGAATATTTTGTTTGATGTATGATCTTCAAAATATTCAATCTACAATTATAAATTTTCTTCTTCAACAATAGCAGTAACGCCGCCACTTACAGCAAATTTCATGGTTTGTGCGGCACTGATATTGGTGATAGGTTTTATTCTGTCTTTTGAAATAATATATACAT
>DATHNB010000246.1:0-3673 GCA_035486495.1 Ferruginibacter sp.
AGAATAGTCACGAAAGTAAGCTGCGATAATATCAGCTGTGCTCCAAGGTGTGGGAAAATGTGGGCTTGTTGGTGAGAAAGAAACTACAAATGAAAGTCCTGAACAAAATAGAATTGTAAAAGCAATTGCTAAAATTCCTAATGGAGGACTTTTGTGGTTGTTGTGAGAAATCGTTTGCATAATATTTTGTTTGATTATTTTTGCCTACTCTGAAAGGTTTTCGGCTTCCCCTTTATTTGTTGAATGTTTTACATCTATTTTATTTTGGTCTGCGATGCAAACCAAAATAAGAAAAAAATATATTTTATCGTAGGTGTAAGTATTTTTTTATTGATTCAACATATTGTTCAAATGCCTTTTTCCCTTTTTCAGTGATTTTGCAAATGGTTTGCGGATAGTTGCCTTTAAAAGTTTTTTCTACTGTGATATAATTTTCTTCGTTCAATTTTTTTATTTGGTGACTTAAATTTCCTTTTGTTGTTTTTGTAATTTCCATTAGGTAATTAAAATCTGCTTGTTTCATTTTCATAAGAGCAGAAACAATTGCCAATCGCACGGGCACATTTAATATGGGGTCAAGTTCATTGTACATCTTGCTAGTTATGCCTTTGCCGATTTTAGTAAATACCCTGGGATAAGATAGCCGCAAATGATTGCAACCCCATGAAGCAACACTTTATATTCCTCAGAAACATATACGCTAGTAATTGCAGCAATGAAAAATAAAATGCCTCCAATAATTAAAGGTTGAAATTTCATTATGAGTCCTGATGCCAAAGTACCAATTGCTGCAATAATTAAAGTGTAAGTGAACGGAGAATGTAATTGATGAAGATTTACGAATACTACAATAAAAAAAGCGATGCCTAATACTAACCACATCTTATATAGAAAATAACTTAAATAAGAAATGGGTAAATTAGAGATATTGTTACGATAGAAGAGAATTGTTATGATTACGCCTGAGATTGCCAATACTGGAAATGGCAAAAAATAAAGATGAGTGGATGTGTATTGATGTAAAAAGAAAAATGAAAAGCTTGCAATAGCGATGAGCCAGCCCCAAAGTAAAAAAGGAAAACTATTTTGTTTAATGTTTTCTTTTGTCATTGCAATTACATCTGTGATGAGCTGCAAACTTTCTTGTGGTGAAAGGAATTTTTCTTCTGTTGCCATTGTAATTTATTTGAGTTGACTATGCGAATGTAATTAAGTTTGTGACACAAACCAAATTAGGCTGAATTTTCATGATGTTATGGTGAGCTGGATTATACGCATTCTCTTTAAGCTTATTGATCTCTATAGCTATAATTGACCTTGCTTCAGATTGTCTTGCGGCTAAATCTTTTAAATGGTTAAATCCTTTTAAAATAACAAGCTTACCATTTTTAAATCTTGGATCATCTTTACAGGTAGGATCATAAAATCTATAAAACACATACCATCCTTTTTTAGTGGAGGCATTTATAGATTCCCAATTTTTGGGATGCACTTTTGGTTGAGAACAATAGCATCCAAATGGTAGTAAAATCATCAAAAAAAGTTCAAACTGTTAACGAATGTGTTAACTGTTACACCCTTTTTCAGCATAGATTTTATGCATTAAAAAAGCTCAAACCCACTATAATCAGGATTTGAGCTTAGTATCGAGAAGCAGACTTGAACTGCCGACCTTCGGGTTATGAATCCGATGCTCTAACCAGCTGAGCTACCTCGACATTTTCGGAGGGCAAAGATATAGTGATTTGACCAAAAATGGAAATGTTATGCGTATAAAAACTTCCTTTTCATATATATTCATCATTATCAATATCAAAAAGAGTTTTTCTTTAAAAGAATTAGAATGCTATTTTTGCCGCTCAAAACGATTTAACCAATGTCATACAACTTACTGAAAGGGAAAAAGGGAATTATATTCGGTGCACTGGATGAAAATTCAATTGCCTGGAAAACAGCTTTAAAATGTCACGCAGAAGGAGCTCAGATAGTATTAACCAATGCACCTATAGCGATGCGTTTGGGCGAAATTAATAAATTGGCTGAAGCTATTGATGCACCTGTAATTCCTTGTGATGTTAGTAGTGATGAAGATGTACTAAACCTGATAACAAAAACAATGGAGCATTTTGGAGGTGGCGTTGATTTTATTCTTCATTCGATCGGAATGAGTATTAACGTACGTAAAGGCATTCATTACACTGAAAATAATTACGAGTTTACACATAAAGGGTTAGATATTTCAGCAATAAGTTTACACAGGGTATTAAAAACAGCTATGAAATTGGATGCTATTAATGAATGGGGTTCTGTTGTGGCGTTAACATATATCGCTTCTCAGCGTGTGTTTCCTGATTATAATGATATGGCTGATGGTAAATCTATGTTAGAAAGTATTGCACGTAATTTTGGCTATCATTATGGCGTTAAAAAACATGTTCGTGTAAATACAATATCTCAATCTCCAACACGTACCAAAGCCGGCAGCGGCGTAAAAGGTTTCGATGGCTTTATAGATTATGCAGGAAAAATGAGTCCATTAGGCAATGCAAGTGCAGAAGATTGTGCGAACTATTGTGTTACATTATTTAGTGACTTAACTAAGATGGTAACAATGCAAAATCTTTTTCATGATGGCGGTTTTTCATTTACAGGAGTTACAGCAGAAGTAATTGAACAGATGGGAAAATAATTATTAGGATTGGGCAATAATACTAGTAAAATGAAAAAGAGGTGAAAATAATTTTCACCTCTTTTTTTATAGATATTTCTAATTGTATAGTCTTAGTTTCCTACAACCATAAAGACAAAGTCTTCCATTTTTTTAACTTGCTGTACTCTGCTTAATCCTCTTAAACCATTGCCGGTAGGAGCTTTTATCTTTAACGTATTAGTGCTATCAGCTTGTTTAGCTTCATCTATCAAATTGAAAATATTTTTAGATTTGATAGCATAAACAACACCATCTGCCTTTGTGTCTTTACCGGTAATGATACCTATAACTTCACCATTACTATTAACAACCGGTCCGCCGCTATTACCTGGATTGGCAGGGATTGATAATTGATAAGCTGTAGAATCGCCATCATTACCACTATTAGCACTTAAATAACCTTCGCCATAAACAACTTCACTTTTAGGAAAACCTAAAGTAAATATTTGTTCGCCTAAGTCTGAAGTAGCCCTTTTAATACTGTAGGGTAGGTAAGCATAAGTTTTAAATGCGGAGTCTTTAATTTTAAGAACAGCCAGATCCGCATTTTTGTCTAGATAAATGGTACTCGCCGAAAAGTATTCACCTTTATTATTTTCTACGTACACACTTTTCATTGTTTCCACAACGTGTGCATTGGTAACTAAATAACCTTTCCCATCAATTAAGAAACCTGTACCTCTATAACCGATCGTAGGCTCCGTTCTTCGTGCCGCAGGGATATTATTTATTAGCGTTGATCTTTTTAATTTAGAGATCTCGTTATTGGTTTCGTTTATCTTATTTACCAATAACTCATAATTCTGGTTACCAGATGTTTTAGCGTAATTAACAACAAGGCCGGTGCTTACAAAAGATATCAGGGCTGCAATACAAGCAGCAACAGCGATATAACGTCTGTATCTTTTCCATAGATAAACAACCTTTTCAGCACCTTTTATTTGTGGTTGAGTAATTAACCCT
>DATHNB010000247.1:0-5127 GCA_035486495.1 Ferruginibacter sp.
CCTTTGCTGAATCGATGTCTTTCGCCCCTGATAATACCTAAACGTATTTGTGCAAAAAACAATTCTTCAAATTTTAAACGGCGTAAAGCATGCGTGTACAATTCATCCGATGCGGGAAAATGAATATTGCAAAAGGCGTCATATCTCGAAACAAAACGATATTGTTTTACAATGGCTTCCGGTAAATTTTCCGGAAGATCTTTTGCGGTTATTAATTGTAATAAAGCATGTGTTAATTTACCAATTGCTCTTCCGTTTAAGCCGCGTGTTTTTAATTTTTCTGTAGAAGGATAAACGGGTTCCAAAAATTTTTTTCCACCTGCTTTTTCGGGTGTAAATATTTCAATTTCCGGATGCATGATCTGCACGTTCCGCATAAAGAAACCAACTTTGCCAAACACAAGATATTGCTGACCGATATGTAAATTTTTTTCTATCCAGTTGATTCCCTGAAACCAGGTAAGTTCTATTTCTCCGGTATCGTCTTCTAAATAAGCAACCAATCTTTTGCTTCTTTTTTCTCCAACGATATCGAACTGGATTAACTTACCTGCAACCTGCGCATAATCTGTTTGTGGTGTGAGAGAGGCGATCTTGTCGATCTTCGTTCTATCAACATGACGGAAAGGATAGAACTCTAACAGATCTTTAAAAGTAAAGATGTTAAGTTCTTTTTTAATCAGCTCAGCCTTTAGCGGACCAACGCCTTTTAAATATTCTATCGGACTGGATAATATGGTACTGGGAGATGAAATAGTAAATGTTTTTTACAAATATATTTCATTTAGAGCTGGAAAGAAATCAATCAAATATTACGAATCATGATTGATATATCGTCCCTACGGGACTTTAATTAAAATTGTTTAGGATTCTACCGATATTATGTCCCGATGGGACATTTGAATAATTGAAATCAAAAAAATCCCGTTAGGGATTAAATATCGGTAGCAAAAGAATAAAATAATAAAATCCCGTAGGGATGATATATCATCTCTTAAATAAAGATTAATGTGATGTTCTGGAAGAATTTTTATTGTATCCACCAGGTCTTTTTTGACTTCTACCAGCGCCATCTTTCGGACGAAATGCTGTAGGCGCATATTCAGGTACTTCACCAAACTCTTCAGGTATAATAGCTTTAGGAACCGGCTTGCCTATTAATTTTTCAATGCTGGCAAATTTGCGTTGTTCTTTTTCGCTGATAAAAGTGATAGCTGTTCCTTCGGCTGCAGCACGTGCAGTACGGCCTATACGATGAACATAATCTTCACCATCATGTGGTACATCGTAATTTATTACCAGGTCAATATTGTCAATATCAATACCTCTGCTTAAAATATCTGTAGCCACTAATATTTGTAATCGACCACTTTTAAATTTCATTAAAGTATCTTCTCTCACATCCTGTTCAAGATCACTATGAATTTCATCAATTGGTAAACCCGTTTTTTTAAGATCACGGTTCAATTGTTTGACACTCATTTTACTGCTGCAAAATATCAATACAGATTTAAAAGTTTTTTGATGTAGTATATATTTTACTAAAGGAATTTTTTGTGGTTCGTATACAACATAAGCCAGCTGCACAATTTTTTCATTTGGCTTGCTGATAGAAATATTTATTTCTTCCGGCTGATGTAATATTTTTTTAGCCAGCTCCCGTATTTTATGCGGCATCGTTGCTGAAAACAAAAGGTTTTGTCTTTTTGCAGGCAGACTGTTAATGATACGCATGATATCATCATAGAATCCCATATCCAGCATACGATCCGCTTCATCTAACACTAAATATTTAAGACCATCGAATTTTACATATCCCATGTTTATATGTGCGATCATCTTGCCGGGAGTGCAAATAACAACATCAGCACCCATGCTTAGTGCTTTCTTTTCCTGCACAAATGCGTTACCATCTCCGCCACCATAAACAGCAATTGAACTTACCGAAGTGAAGTAGGAGAGTCCTTCCATGTGTTGTGCAATTTGCACAGCCAGTTCGCGCGTTGGTACAATTACCAAAGCTGTGATACTACTCCCATGATTGGATGGAGAAGTTATTATTTTATTAATTAAGGGGAGAAGAAATGCGGCTGTTTTACCAGTACCTGTTTGCGCAGATGCGATCACATCTTTGTTTTGCAACACTAAGGGAATTACTTGTTCCTGAACGGGTGTAGCCGTGTTGTAGCCGGAAGATTCTATACCTTCTATTAAACGTTCGTCGAAACCGAAATCTTTAAATGTCAAAATATTACCTGATTAAGTTTGTTTACTCAGCCGAAGAATCTGCAGCAGATGGTGTTTCATCTTTCTTCGCGATAGAAGTATTTTTTATTAATAATTGAAATCTTGTATTTAAGCCGATACTGTAATTACCATCTTTTAATATTTGCTTGATGCCTGCATCTTCCAATAATACGATCGCTAAATGGCTCGCAAGATCTGAACCGCTAATTACATTACCAACTTTTCCATCTTCCAGCTCAATATTGAATTTATATCCTGCTTTACGTCCGCTACCGGCTCTTTCAAAATCGATACGGTTCAAATCCAGCGTTTGATTACCTGTTGCTGATTTTTTTAACAGGATCCTGATCACGGGCAGGTATTTATTCCAAATATGAGTGTACATAAACTTTATTATATTGGCTAAAGGGTGAAAGAAAGCTAAAATTATTGCAGTAAATGCAATGTTTTACGGCACAAAGGTACTGTTAATGTATGAGGAAACAGGAAATTAGGTTCAATTGCAATGAATGACAGGAGAGTGCAGTATTGCAGTAACAACGAATTGATTACTAATTCGCTATTTCATTAAACAATTTATCTAGTGCAACAGTATTTTGTACACCTGTTGCAAGATTCTTAACTACGCAATTGTTTTCTTCCATTTCTTTACTGCCGATAATTACTGCGTAAGGAATATTCTTCTTCTCTGCATAGGTAAATTGCTTGCCAATTTTAGTAAATTCATGATACAATTCACAGGCAATTCCTTTACCGCGTAATTGTTGCATAATACCAAAAGCAAAAAGACTTTCGGCTTCGCCCATATTAAAAAATAAGGCTTTGGTACTTACTTGTAAATTTTCGGGAAACAATTTTAGCTCTTCCATCACATCATATATCCTGTCAACACCAAAACTGATGCCAACGCCAGGAATACCTGGTACATCGAATAATCCAGTAAGATCATCATAGCGTCCGCCGCCGCCAATGCTGCCCATTTTTACTTCTGCAGGAGCTTTCACTTCTATTATAGTGCCTGTATAATAATTCAAACCTCGAGCTAGAGTAGTATCAAATTCAACTGAAATATTAGCTTTAATTTCAACTAAATATTCAAAAATTTCAATTAATTCATTTACTCCTTGTATTCCAATTTCAACAGGAGTTAATGTCTCAAAATTTGAAAACCATCCACGTAAGCAGTTTAAAATTCCTATATGTTTTCTGTAAATGCTATCTTGGGTTTTGAGCATTTGTTTTATCGAACGTTCTGATAAATTAAACTCTTCTTCGAGTTGAATTGCAGTGTAGAATACCTGATCTTTTTCTTCAATAAAAATACAATCGAAAATATTTTCTATTTTATCTTGGGGAATCCCTTTTTCAGCAAGTTCTAAACTTACTTTTTCTCTTCCAATTTTATCAAGTTTATCAATAGCTGTTGTGATTTCTACTAATTTATTGGGGCACCCACAATATTCTGCAATTCCTTGTAATATTTTTCTATTATTGATTTTAACTAAAACATTAATTTCTAATTTTTTAAAAACATTGTCATATATATTGATTAGCTCAACTTCATTTAATAAAGATGTACTTCCTACAACATCTGCATCACATTGCGTAAACTCACGGTAGCGGCCCTTTTGTGGTCTATCTGCGCGCCAAACTGGTTGTATTTGATAGCGTTTAAACGGAAACGTTAGTTGTGTATGATTCATCGCCACATAACGCGCAAAAGGAATCGTTAGATCATATTTTAAAGCTCTTTCTGTTAAATCCGTGCTGCTTTTCCCTTCTAATACTTTTTCGAAACCAGCTTTGGCTTTATCAATATTTTTAGGATCATTGATACCGTTGTTGATGATCTTGAAAATTAAACGATCTCCTTCTTCACCATATTTACCCATCAAGGTATTCAGGTTTTCCATCGCCGGTGTTTCCAGCGGTTGAAAGCCATATAATTCAAAAACATTTTTTATCGTAGATAAAATATAATTGCGTTTACGCACCACTTCTGCGGAAAAATCTCTTGTGCCTTGTGGTATACTTGGTTTTGACATCGGTTGAAATAAAAAGTAAAAACTAAAAGTAAAAATTAAAAACAATTAAACAATTATAGCAATGAAACAATTAAACCGCTTTAGCAATAATTGAATCACAAGCTTTATCAATCAATTCAAACACTTCATGATAAACAGATTCAGGTCTTGACCATGGATCGGGAATATCTCTGTTTTCTCCGGGATATAATTCATTCAATAATAAGTCGACTTTCTTTGCATCAAATTTTTGTCCGCTGATAATTTTCATTTCATCCACCACATCTTCAGCCATGGCATAAATTTTATCAAACCTGTCAAAATCTTCTCTTACAAATTTTCTTGTTATTTGTTTGCTGATGTCGATTCCATTTTCTTTGGCCACTTTTTGAGATAACTTATGTGGTGATTCACCTACATGATATCCATTGGTTCCCGCACTATCTACAAACCAGTTTAATCCGGCTTCCTTTATCTTTTTCTCCAAAATTCCTTCTGCCAAAGGGCTACGACAAATATTGCCCAGGCAAACCATTAAAATTTTCATGAGGACAAAGATAATCTACAATGATTAATGGTAAATGATAAATTGTAAATGGGGTTGGGCTTCAAAAATTTACCATTTACCATTTATCATTTACCATTAAAGTTTATGGAATAATAAAAGAAAGTCATCTAATATTTACCGGCGCCGGTTTTGGAAAACGATCTCTTCATTTCAAAACCAACATATCATGAACAGCGACTTAATTATGAAAAGCGATGTATTGGACATCATTTTCGAAAACCGTAATAAAGCCTATGGCGCATATGAACTGCGTAAATTTTATACTGGCAGGTTATATAAATCTATCGG
>DATHNB010000248.1:0-7595 GCA_035486495.1 Ferruginibacter sp.
ACGCATATTCCAGCTGCAGCAACTCCGGGAACACATGCAGACCCAAGCGGTGAAATTTTTGGAGAGCCTGCAACACAGCGCCCAACTCCAAATTTTTATGTTTCGAACTTGGCCAACCCTGTAAATATGAATAACCTTTCAATAGGTTCTACAGGAGGTTCGCAACCACACAATAATATGATGCCATATTTAACATTGAATTATTGTATTGCACTAACAGGAATATTTCCTACAAGATAATCTTAGTGAAAATTAATGATATCGAGTTTTAATTACCAAATAGTTATTTAATAAATAAGTGCTAAACATGATTGATCATGAAACAATCGACCAAAAAAAATATAGCTTTTTTGCTGGCAAAATATAAAAGCTGGCTCTATATTATTCTTTTCTTTTCTAGCCCTGTTTTTGCAGGTACTATTACGGTAACTACCGGTTACACTGCAGATACACATGCAACAAATTTATTTACGGGGCAGGATGGATCAGGTAGTGTATCATTAAGAGGTGCAATAGAAGCTGCCGATAACCTGGGCGGAACCACAACAATTGTTGTGCCCGCCGGAACATATAATTTAAGTTTAGGAGAAATTATTTTTGGCAATAAGTCCGAGAACATAAGCATTAATGGGGCAGATTCTTCCACTACTGTCATCAACATGACAAGTGTTAACCAGGATCGTATCTTTTTGATTAACCAGTCGGGTACCATTGCAAATGTAATAACAACTATACAAAATCTCAAATTCACCAATGGATTATTAAAAAGTGATGGATATGGCGGAGGGGCTATTTTGGCAGGCGGTCCTTCAAACTCTTTAACTATTACTACTTG
This sequence comes from Ferruginibacter sp., assembly GCA_035486495.1. Classification (GTDB taxonomy): domain Bacteria; phylum Bacteroidota; class Bacteroidia; order Chitinophagales; family Chitinophagaceae; genus Ferruginibacter. The sequence continues at coordinate 836 of DATHNB010000248.1, forward strand.
TGAATTTAAAGGCAATGCCATTTCAAGCGGATCAACCGGAGGTGCGGTAAATATTTCGGGCGGAGGCACTATAGCTATAACACATAGTTCATTTTTAAGTAATGCTAATGCAACCGGCGATGGAGGAGCAGTGTATTATTTTCTTCAAAACAATGTAAGTGGTAGTTTTAATGTTACAAATTGTACGTTTAATGACGATAGCTTAACTACTACTACTGCTGCAACCGGCAGTGCAATTCAAGTAGCAACCCAAGGTACAAATTCAGGTACCTTTTCTTCATCCATCAATAATAATACCTTTACAAATAATACTTCGAACGGAACGTTGGATGCGGGTGCGGTTATATCTATTGATAATGGTTATGGTGGTATTGTTCCATTAAATTATAATCGTATTTATCAAAATATTTCAACAACAACTCCTAATGAATATATAATTGCTAACGCCGCAGGTGATGGTGATGCAACTAATAACTGGTGGGGCACTAATGCCGGTCCATCTGCTGCACAAGTTGGCGGTACAGGATCCGTAGATAAATCGAATTGGATATTATTTGAAATTTCAGGACCGGATATTTGCTCTGCGGCACCAGCCGATACATCTCTTGTTACAGCAAGCTTTCTTCAAAACTCTAATGCAACCACACTTACAGCTGCAAATGTTTCCGCATTAACTGGCGTGCCAATTAGTTTTCAAAATGTTTCAGGCGGTACACTTTCTAATGCGCAAACGGCTATCCAGGCCAGTGGTACAGCCACTGCAGATTTTGTTGCAAGTGGTGCTGGCAGCGGGTCTTTAAATGCTATAGTTGATGCCCAAACTGTTTCTCCTAGTATTGCAGTTGCAGCAACAACTTTACCAACAAACCATATTTCTATTACACAAAATACCGGAACAAATAACAACACTTATATATCAACGTGCGAGTTGCTTAATAAAGCTATCCCTTCAGGAACAAGTCCCATGGCTGGTAGTATAACTGCAGAAGTATGGATAGAAAGCAGTGTACCTAGTTATGCAGGCGAGCCTTATGTTGCGCGCCATTATCAGATAACGCCGGCAATAGCACCAACAACGTCAACAGGTACAATTACTTTATATTTTACGCAGGCTGATTTTGATGCCTTTAACAGCGACCCGGGCGCCACATTACATTTGCCTACAGGCCCAGGTGATGCAACGGGTATCGCTAATTTAAGGGTAGGGAAATATCCAGGTACGAGCAATGATAATTCTGGGTTACCTGCATCTTACACAACAGGTACTCCAATTGTTATTGATCCTGATGATGCCAATATTGTTTGGGATGCTACCAATAACTGGTGGGCAGTCACTTTTAATGTACCAAGCTTTAGCGGCTTTATCATTCAGACATCCCCTATTGTATTGCCCGTTAAGCTAACAAGCTTTACAGCTGCACCTACTAATAACGATGGTGCAATACTGTATTGGAGCGTTGCCTTACAAAACAATATAAAAACATATATTGTTGAAAAAAGCACTGATGGAGGGGCTTCGTTTACTGAAATAGGTACTGTTACAGCGAATAATCTTAGTAACTTTAATTATTCTTACAATGATTCAAAACTTCCAACGGGTACAAGTTATTATCGACTTGAAATAGTTGATGAAGACGGTAGCATATCATATAGCCCGATTGCTAATGTAGATATAACAACTAATACCAATCAGGATATTTTGATCTATCCTAATCCCGTTACAGATGCATTCACTATTAAACAACCAAATGGTATTGTTAGTGATGATGCACAGCTATCCGATATAAATGGAAAAGTATTACAACTAATAGCACTTGCATCTCCGATACAAACTGTTAATGTAAAAGGTTATGCAGCTGGCATATACACACTGCATTTTAACAACGGATCAGTTTATAAAATAAATAAGCAATAAAAGTCGGTTCTAGCTTAATAAATAATAAAAAGACTGAGTATAAAATCTCGGTCTTTTTTGTGCTTATCATAGAATTGCTAAAAAGTGTAACTTTAAACCCATGAGCAATATAAATTATAAAGCCTTAGCTGCAGATTGGATCGATGCTTGGAACAAACGTGATATCGATCGAATAATGAACCACTATGCTGATGATGTTGAGTTCCATTCTCCAACAGTAAATAAAAGATGGAACATTACTGAAGGCAAACTTGTTGGCAAAGAAAAACTTAGACAACACTTCTTAAAAGGTTTTGAAGAAATGCAGAATTTGCATTTCGAATTTATTGAGTTAGTTCCTGAAAAAGACAGTATGACCATCACTTACAAAAGAGAAACAGGACAAATCGTTTCAGATTATATGCGTCTGAATGAAAAAGGCAAAGCTATATTGGTAAACGCCTATTACCATCTAAAAGAACAGTAAAATACAATTTCACGTAAAGCTAAATAAGTAAATCAAGGCGCAAATGGTCAACTTTGCGCTTTTTTACCTTTGCGACTTTGCGTGAAAAATTCCCTAATAATTGTACCTTTACAAATCACAATGGAAATAAAAGCAGGCACTTTATTGGCTAAAATCAATAACCCGGACGATCTTAAAAAATTGACGCGGGATCAGTTGCAACAAGTATCTGATGAGTTGCGCCAATACATTATTGATGTAGTTAGCATTTACGGCGGCCACTTTGCAGCAAGTTTGGGCGTTGTTGAATTAAGTGTAGCACTACATTATGTTTTCAATACACCTTACGATCAGTTGGTTTGGGATGTGGGCCATCAGGCATACGGACATAAAATTTTAACTGGCCGCAGGGATAATTTTTACACCAACAGAAAATACGGCGGCCTAAGTGGTTTTCCAAAACGCAGCGAAAGCGAGTATGATACTTTTGGTGTTGGGCATTCTTCCACTTCTATTTCTGCAGCACTTGGCATGGCGATGGCTTCTCATTACAAAGGAGAAACCGACAGACAACATATTGCCGTTATCGGTGATGGTGCTATGACAGCCGGTTTGGCTTTCGAAGCATTGAATCATGCAGGTATTGAAAAAAGCAATGTGCTCATCATCCTAAATGACAACAACATGGGCATCGACCCAAGTGTTGGTGCATTGAAAGAATATTTAACCGACATCACTACATCTCAAACGTATAATAAATTAAGAGATGATTTTTGGAAAGCCTTGGGCAAATTACCTGCTAAAAATTTCTCAAGAAGTCTAGCTTCAAAAATTGAAGCGGGACTAAAAGGTGTTGTAAGTAAAAGCAGTAATCTTTTTGAATCTTTACAACTGCGTTACTTCGGTCCTATTGACGGACATAATATTACTAAGCTGGTTGATACATTAAAAGACTTGAAAGATATTCCCGGACCAAAAATTTTACACATCAAAACTGTAAAAGGAAAAGGATATGAATTAGCAGAAAAAGATCAAACCAAATGGCATGCGCCCGGTTTATTTGATAAAGTAACAGGAGAAATATTTAAAAAGAAATTCGATCTTCCTCAACCTCCAAAATACCAGGATGTTTTTGGCTATACGATCATTGAGCTGGCAGAAAAGAACAAAAAAATATTTGGCATCACACCGGCTATGCCCAGTGGCTCTTCATTAAAATACATGATGGAGCAAATGCCCGATCGCGCTTTTGATGTTGGAATCTGCGAACAACATGCAGTTACGTTAAGCGCGGGAATGGCAACACAGGGAATGAAAGTGTTCTGCAATATCTATTCTACTTTCATGCAAAGAGCCTATGATATGGTGGTACATGATGTTGCTATACAAAACTTACCGGTAATTTTTTGTTTAGACAGAGCGGGTTTAGTTGGTGAAGATGGTCCAACGCACCATGGAGCTTATGATATTGCGTTCATGCGTTGCATACCAAACATGATTGTTAGTGCGCCGATGAATGAAGCTGAATTGCGCAACCTCATGTATACTGCACAATTAGAGTCAACTAAAAATCCTTTTGTAATTCGTTATCCACGTGGCGAAGGTGTAATGCCAGAATGGAAAACGGAAATGAAAGAAATAAAGATCGGTACAGGAAGAAGAATAAAAGACGGCGAAGGCATAGCCATATTATCATTCGGGCATCCGGGAAATTTTGCTGCAGCCGCCATTCGCGATGTAAAAGCAGAAGGCATCAATCCTGCTTTGTATGATATGCGTTTTGTAAAACCTATCGATGAAAAATTATTGCATGAAGTATTTAGCAAATACAATAAAGTAATTACAATTGAAGATGGCACAATAATAGGTGGCTTCGGCAGCGCAGTTTTAGAATTTATGAATGATCATAATTACAAAGCCGATATAAAAATCATGGGTATCCCAGATAGACTTGTTGAACATGGCACTCCTAAAGAATTATACAATGAAATTGGCATTGATGCCAATCATATAGCCATTGCACTGAGAGAAATGTCTGGTGTAAAAGTTCCACAATAATATTTTCATGCAAAGCACAAAGAAAATAAGGCCGCAAAGATCAGATCTTTTCGGCCTTTACTACTTTATATGCTTTGCATGAAAAAAATTACTTATTCAAAGTAGTCGTATACAATATTTTTCCATTCTCATTAATATATTGTATCAACAATTGCTTGCTCGTTAAGCTTGCGCCAACAAAACCAAAATCCTGAATAGCAAATTTTGCATAGGGTGCGGATGTTACAGGTGTTGCTTCAGAACCTGCTCCTGAAATAACTTCTACAAAATGATATTCTGCCGGTTGATCATATTCCAATACATGTTCATGTCCGCAGAAATAAGCATCTACTTTATATTTTTCAAATAATGGCCCGAATGAATTCAGCATATCTCCCGTTTTCCCTTTTCGTCCACCTGCACTATATAATGGGTGATGACCAATTACAAATTTCCAGGTGGCTGTACTATTTTTTAATCCATCTTCTAACCATTTTTTTTGTGCTGCAGTATCAACACCTTGCACATTTGGGCCATACTCTTCGCTGCCATAGTAATCTGTTTGAAAAGGACTTGTATCAATAAAAAAGAATTCAGCTGTGCCGCCATCTGCTAATTTTTTTATGATACTGTAATATCTAGCCGGCATGACCCATCTTGCACTGATCTTACTATACGCAACTTCTGCATCAGGATTCGTTTTGTAATCATGATTACCTAATACAACATACCAATCATCATACAATGGATGTTGCGTATATACATTTTCAAAAGAGCTTTGCCAACTTGGGTCAAATACACTCATCACACCATCAGGATAAAAATTATCTCCAACGATAAGATTAAACGTTGCTTTTAAACCTACTGTAGCATTACTCATTTGTTGCGCCACATTTCTTTGGTGTTGTTCGCCATGCCTTCCCCAATCGCCCATTACTAAAAAATTCAATGATTTTTTGATCGTCTGTAAATTTTCAATCACGCCTGTTGGATGACCCGATGCTTCCTGCACTTTACTGTTATCTGTTTGAGCTTTTGCAATCGTAAACATCTGAATCAGAAGCACTAAGCAAAAAAATATTTTTTTCATCACCAATAATTTATTTGATCAATGGTGCAAGTTGCCTCCTTCGTGTAAATAAATTATGAAGAAATGTTGAAGACATCATTAAGAAAACATTATCATACCATTATGTCTACTATATAGTGTTTACGGGCTTTTGCAAAGTATAATATTTGCAAAAAATTACACTAACATTGAAAAAGCCTGTAATTAGAAAGTTCTCTTTCTCCATCATCTTTTTATTTTTATTCACACAATTGCATGCTGCCATCATTAAAGGACATGCGTTTGATAGTCGTACTTCAGAACCAATTGTTGGAGGTACAGTAACAATTGAAGGCTCCAATTTTAAAACGATCACAGGCTTAGATGGTTCTTTCACTTTTAAAAATATACCAACAGGTAATTACACAATTGTCATCGTTTCTCTTTCTTATCAATCATTAAAACAAGAGGTTGTTATTGAAAAAGACAATGATGAAGCTGTGATAGAAATTAGATTGATCAGTTCTTTTAAAAGCATGAATGAAGTTGTTGTTACAAAAAGTAAAAATAAATTATCAGGAACTACGGACCAAAGCGCAAGATCAATAGAAAAAAACGCCGATAATATATTAAATGTATTATCGGCCAAAACAATTCAGCTAGCGCCAGACGTAACTGTGGCTAATATATTACGTCGTGTCTCAGGTGTTACTGTTGATAGAGGAGAAAGTGGTGAGGGTCGTTATCCTGTTATTCGCGGAATGGACAAAAGATATAATTACACACTTATCAACGGAATAAAAATTCCAAGTCCTGATGATAAGAACCGTTATGTGCCGATGGATATTTTTCCGTCAGAAATATTACAACGTTTAGAAGTAATAAAAGCTTTAACGCCTGATATGGAAGGTGATGCCATTGGTGGTGTAATGAATTTGGTGATGCGTGATGCACCCGAAAAATTATTACTAGAAGCGCAAGGTTCGGTAGGTTATTCTCAAATGCTTTTTAATAATACTTTCTCTACTTATGATCATGGAGCTGTTAATGCAAAATCACCTGCAGAAATTAACGGACCGGATTATTCCGCTACCTATGCAGACTTCTCTAAAGCAAATCTTGTTTTTACTCCAAAAAACCCTTTGCCTGACGGACAGATAAGCTTAACTGTTGGTAATCGCTTTTTCAAAAACAAACTAGGCGTTATTTTATGTGGCTCATACAATAGTTTAGATAGGTTTTATAAAGAAGATTTCAATGAAATAAGTCCGCAGCCAAGTGTGCCAAATAATGCACCCAATAATGGCGGAGTTCC
>DATHNB010000249.1:0-4063 GCA_035486495.1 Ferruginibacter sp.
ATAAGAACAGGATGAGTAGTGTCAGTTATTTTTGCCCAAATTAAGATGTATTGAGATTAGCCGCGATAGATATAGGCAGCAATGCTGCAAGACTTTTAATTACTGAAGTTTCCAAAGACAGTAAGGATGTTGTGCATTTTAATAAATTAAATCTCCTGCGCGTACCACTTAGGTTAGGGTTTGATGTATTTGAATCTGGTTGTATATCTAAAGAGAGAACCGGCATGTTTATTCAAACCATGAAAGCCTATAAGCATTTGTTAAACGCTTATAGTGTATCTCATGTGAAGGCCTGCGCTACCAGCGCCATGAGGGATGCGAAAAACGCTACCGATATCATTCGTAAAATAAGATTGGAAACCGATATACAGATTGAGGTGATCAGTGGTGATTATGAAGCCAGTCTTGTTTATGAGAACCATATTGCAGAAGGACTTGATAAGAATTTTAATTATTTATACATAGATGTGGGCGGCGGGAGTACAGAGCTTTCTTTTTTTAGTAATGGTATGCTTTCTTTCAAAAGATCATTTAATATCGGCACTATCCGTTTGCTTAAAAACATGGTTCAGGAAAAAGAATGGGATGAGATGAAAGATACCATACGTGCGCTTACCAAGGGGCCTAAAAAAACAGTGGCTATTGGTAGTGGTGGCAATATCAATAAAGTATTTTCTTTAAGTAAAAAGAAAGATGGCAAACCTCTTGGGCTTGAATTGTTAAGGGATTACTACAAAGAATTAAGCAGCGTAACATTAGAACAAAGAATTAACACCTATAATTTAAGAGAAGATAGAGCAGATGTTATTCTACCTGCCCTACAGATTTATATCAACGTAATGCGTTGGTCGAATGCTGAGGATATTTATGTGCCTAAGATCGGACTGGCCGATGGATTAGTAAGACATTTATGGTCTGAAGTGAAGCATACTGCGACGTTTTAAAACAATCAAACCTTTACCGTTACTAAAAAAAGGAGCCATAGTGGAAACTACGGCTCGGTAAATCTTTATAATAATCCCTAACTAACTCTAACACTGAGTCTTCCCCTAAAAAACAAACACTGTGCCTTAATTTTTTATAGTAGGAATATGGGGATTTTGGGATTTTTTGGGGAATTAAAGCCCCTCATTACGGGGTTTAAATTCCCCAATTTTACTTTTTTTATCAATTTTTTGAGATATAATCGAGCAATAAAATGCTTTTGGGGCATAAAAAAAGCCTTGAAAATCAAGGCTTGTTGCGGAGAGTTAGGGATTCGAACCCCAGGACCTGTTACAGTCAACAGTTTTCAAGACTGCCGCAATCGACCGCTCTGCCAACTCTCCGGCGCGAAAATACGTTTCGGAGAGTTTAAATAAAAATTTTTATTGATCTTTTATTTAATTATGATGATTTTCTTGCGGCAGCAAGAAAAAAATGTAGTGATTATTGCAGATGAAACTCCATTCCCTTTAATAATTCGGGGTCGGGATGAACAAGGATATAATATTTATCTACCAGCAAAAGACTATCGGGCTCCATATCCAAAAGATCATTCGTCGGATCAACAACTGCAGTCTTACCTGGATCAAGTTTATAGGCTTCATTTACAGAATCAATATATCTTGGTATACGATCCCTTATATCATCACCACGACAAATTACGGTTTCCTTTGAGTAGAATATAAGCTGCCACTGTGTTGGCACATCGTCCGCAAATACATATTTAATGTGTTGCTTATTTAACCAGGTGATGCAAGACATTAATTGCTTTTCTGTTGTTGCATTAAAAGCATAATCTTTAAACATAAATAAACTTACCGCACCAATTAATATAAAAGGAATAGTAACAGTTCTAATTAATTGCTGTTTATTCATTTTATTTAATAAGATAGCTAGTGCAATTAAAGTAAAACCTGTTAATGGTAACAAATAACGCGGTGCATGATCTATCAAAAAAATGCAATATCCTAAAGTGAAAGCCACAGATGTTGCTGCGCAGATGAATAAAAAATTGCCGAAGAAATCTGTAAATACATATTTAACAGCTAGGATCAAAATAATAAGGATCAAAACAATGAAAAGGCAGGAGTATATTTTTACTATAACAGGTGCCGCATATACATCTGTTAGATAATAATACGCATTCAAATGATCAAATAACAGATGAGGCAAATCCAATATTCCGGGAATATGAATATCAAATACTTTAGGACTCCAATAGTTTGCAGCATGCCGCTGCAATAAAGTAAATATTCCTATTGTGACAAGATTCCCTACAGTAAAGGCTTTAAAAGAATCAAGTTTGTGTCCTTCATGATACCAACAATAAAACAAAAACGGCAACAAGCCTGGAAGCCACAACGGCTGACTATAAGCAATGATCGCTAAAAGAACACCAGTTAAACTATAACCCAAAAAGGATTTTTTATAATCACTTAATAAATACCATAACAATATTGCACTTAAAGGAAAAGCTGTAAGATAACCGCCCCTCGCCTTCATTGACCATACGGCCCATGCCGGTAAAAAGACAAACATTAATGTAAGCAACCAAGCTGCAGATTTGTTGTTTGGAAGAAGAATTTCTTTGCAGGTTTTATAAAAGAAAATAATACCGATCGTCCAAAGAGTAAGCATGGCTAGCTTGACGCTATGATCATTCAACCCTCCAAAAAATGAGAATAAGGAGATCATTGCTGATTCAACTAATGTAAACCCGTATGATTGTCCATAAAAAAATACAGCAACATGCCCCTCCATTAAATGTTTTGCCATTAATCCTACCACACATTCATCTTCATCCAACATCAAATGTGGACTCAAAAGCTGTGGCAATCGTGATACAAAGCAAAGAATTATAATAACTAAATATGGGGCCGTTGCAAGAAAAAAATTTCTGATTCTCATCGTTAATTAAGACAATTAGTTGTGGTTTCGTCCAAAAATAGGAAAATCTGCGGATTTAAACTTTCATCAATCTTTCTACCACTGCTTTTAATGTCGCTTCAGTTTTAGAAAAACAAAAACGTAATACTTTATTTTCTTTCCCTTCTTTATAAAATGCGCTTACGGGAATTGCAGCTACACCATACTCCTTAATTAAACGTATCGCAAAATCCATTTCGCTTTCTTCACTAATATTTTCATAACTGTAGAGTTGAAAATAACTTCCGTAAGATGATAAAGGTTTAAACTTTGTGGGCCCCATCAACGTTTTAAAAAGATCTCTTTTTTGCTGAAGAATGTTTCCTAATTGCAGATAGTTTTCTTTCTCTTGTAAAAATTCAGCCAAAGCATATTGTACAGGCGTGTTACAACTGAAAACATTGAATTGATGGATCTTTCTGAATGCACACATTAATTCTGACGGAGCAACGCAATAACCCATTTTCCATCCGGTGCAATCATATACTTTACCAAAAGAAAAACAAACAAAACTTCTTTCATACAGATCAGGATAATGTAACATACTTTCATGTTTCTTTCCATCAAATATTAAATGCTCGTACACTTCATCACTTAAAATAAAAATATTAGTGTTCTTTACAATAGCACGCAATTGCTCCATGTCATTTTTGCCAAGCACTGCACCTGTTGGATTGTGTGGAGTATTCAGCATGATCATTTTCGTTCTTGATGTAATTTTTTCTTTCACTAAATTCCAATCAATGGCATAATCAGGATAATGCAAAGGAATTAAAACAGGTACAGCTCCATTCAATTCTATTGTAGGGATATAGCAATCATAAGCAGGTTCAAAAACGATCACTTCATCTCCCGGTCGTAACACAGTTGTTAACGCTGTATAAATTGCGTAAGTGCCGCCCGGCGTTATCGTGATCTCTGTTTCAGGGTTTATACTTGAATCATACAGATCTTTTATTTTTTCGGCTATGCGTTCACGTAATAATGGCAATCAATTCATGTGTGCATATTGATTATAGCCATTCTTCATTGCCTTGTTTACCAATTCAATTAATGTGCCGTTCATTGGATAATCAGGAAAACCTTGTCCGAGATTAATGGCTTTGTATTCTGTAGCTAACAAACTCATCGTTGTAAAAATAGTTGTACCTAC
>DATHNB010000250.1:0-17823 GCA_035486495.1 Ferruginibacter sp.
GCTATAGAGGTATACGATTAAAGCAGTTTGCAATTATTGGGTATCTGACAGTAATTATTTTTCAGGGAGCGTTAACATTCTTAATGGTATACAACGGCACTAATACGATAAGTACTATTAATATTCCCTGGCAAGGTTTATGCATTTGTGCTTTATTGATTGGAGGATTTTATCCGCTTACGCAGATATATCAACATAAGCAGGATACTGCAGACGGCGTTACTACAATTAGTTACAAACTTGGTTATACAGGAACTTTTATTTTTTGTGGAATTATTTATTTTATTGCATGGATACTAATGGCGCAATTTTTTCTACAGCAGAATAGTATGAGTAAATTATTATTGATCACTGCTTTTTTTGTTCCCATCATAATTTATTTTTCCTGGTGGTTCTTGCAGGTTAAAAAGGATCATAGCGCAGCGAATTTTAAAAATACCATGCGTATGAATTGGATCGCGGCAACCTGTACTAATACAGCTTTTATCATTTTATTAATTTGGAACCATTTTGAGTAAGATCATATCTATAGGTACAGCCGTCCCAGCTTTTAAACATGATCAGCAGAATATTATGTCGTTCATGAAAAAAGTGTATGCGCTTTCTGAAAGCGATAGCAGAAAACTACAATTTTTGTATAAGCAAGGCGGAATTGATACGCGCTATTCTGTTATTCCTGATTATAGTACTGAAGCTGCTTCCTGGAAATTTTATTCTCCTACTGAAAATCTGGAACCATTTCCTTCGGTAGAAGAAAGAATGAAAATATACAAAGAGCATGCGGCGCCTTTATCATTACAAGCTGTTGGAAATTGTATCGGCTCATTTCCAAAAGAAAAAATAACCCATTTAATAACGGTCAGCTGTACGGGAATGAGTGCACCAGGACTAGATCTTGAGCTACTTGAATTATTACACTTACCTCCCACTACTTGCAGAACATCTGTAAATTTTATGGGTTGTTATGCTGCGATACATGCATTAAAAATTGCCAATGCATTTTGTATAGCTGATGAAAATGCGAATGTATTAATTGTTTGTACTGAGCTTTGCACTTTACATTTTCAAAACTATCCTACTGTTGAAAATATGACAAGCAGCATGTTGTTCGCTGATGGCGCAGCGGCTGTCTTAGTTACAGGAAATAAAAAAACTGAAGGAATAAATATTGATAATTTCTATTCTATGGTAGCATCGAAAGGTAGCAGTGATATGGCTTGGGACATTTCTTCTAAAGGATTTTTAATGACTCTAAGCAGTTACATTCCTGATTTGATAGAAGAAGACTTTGATGAATTGGCAGTTAATGCATTAGCAGCAGTAAATCTACAAAAGCAGGATATTTCACATTGGTGCATTCATCCCGGAGGAAAAAAAATATTGGAATCAGTGCATAAAAGTCTTGGATTTACAAACGGACAATTGCAATCCAGTTATGATGTTTTGAAAGATTATGGTAATATGTCATCACCAACAATATTGTTTGTATTGCAGAAAATATTATCAGCTTCCGACATAAAAAAAGGAGAAAAAATATTCGGTGCAGCTTTTGGCCCCGGATTAACAATGGAAACTTTTATTTTATCCGCATGATAAACCTTCATCAACGCAGCAATCAAAAGGAATTATTGGATGGAGATAACATCCCCTTCCCTGCGTTGAAACAGAATCTTAAAGAATTAAATTTCATTAATACTTGTCTTGGAGGTCACGACATTACACTTCAGGGAATAGTACGCTCTATCGGTAACGAACAAACTATTACGGTATGTGAAATTGGTTGCGGTGGCGGTGATAATCTTTTTGCTATTTATAAATATTTTTTGAAAAGAGATATTACAGTAAATTTTATTGGTATCGATATAAATGAAGGATGCATTAATTATGCGCGTGAACGATACCCGCAACTCAATTGCAAATGGATCTGTAGTGATTATGCCACAGTTACATTCGAGCGAAATCCTACAGTTATTTTCTCTTCTTTATTTTGTCATCATTTTACGAATGATCAATTAATACATATGTTGCGATGGTTGCAACAAAATTGTCGCAATGCTTTTTTTATCAATGATCTTCAGCGCCATTGGCTACCTTATTATTTCATAAAATATCTTACAAAAATATTCAGCAGATCTTACCTTGTAAAAAATGATGCTTGCTTATCTGTTGCACGTGGCTTTACAAAAAATGAATGGTTAGATCTATTACAGCAGGCAGGAATAAAAAATTACAAAGTGATCTGGCAATGGGCATTTCGCTGGCTGGTTATTGTTGATAATAAATTATTGCATGAATAATGTATCTCCACATCATACAGTAACCAATGTAGCTATTGTTGGTGGAGGACTAGCTGGATTGTCGCTTTCTATTCAGTTGACTAAAAAAGGATACAGTGTTGTTTTGTTTGAAAAAGAAACCTACCCTTTTCATAAAGTTTGCGGAGAATATATTAGTATGGAATCTTGGGATTTTATTCAATCGCTAGGTGTAGATCTGGATAAATTAAATGTATCACATATTAGTCAATTAGAAGTCTCTGCTCCAAATGGAAACTTGATACAACATACACTACCATTAGGCGGATTTGGTATTAGTAGGTATTTACTGGATAATACGCTTGCACAAATTGCACAATCTAACGGTGTAATTATAAAAAAAAATACAAAGGTTACAGATATTGTTTTTGCAAACGATGTATTTGATATTCATGCTGAAGGGAATATTTACAAAGCCAAAATTGTATGTGGGAGTTTTGGTAAACGAAGTAATCTTGATGTAAAATGGAAACGTCCTTTTGCGCTGGCTGCAAAAAGTAACAGCAATAATTATGTTGGGATAAAATATCATGTTACGGCAGATTTACCCGCAGATACAATTTCATTACACAATTTCCAGGACGGCTATTGCGGCATTTCAAAAATTGAAGACGGTAAATATTGTCTTTGCTACTTAACAACGGCGAGTAATCTCAAAAAAAGCAAAGGGAATATTAAATTGATGGAACAAAATATTTTGTCAAAAAATCCACACCTTAAAAATCTATTTTCTTCGGTTGAAATTTTATGTGACGCTCCGCTCACTATTTCACAAATAAGCTTTGATAAAAAAAGTCAGGTTGATGATCATATACTAATGATTGGCGATGCTGCGGGAATGATAGCACCTTTATGCGGCAATGGAATGAGTATGGCGCTACATGCCAGTAAGCTTGCATTTGAACAGGTTAACGCTTTTTTACAAAATGATATCTCAAGAGAAAAGATGGAACAGCGATATCTTGAACAGTGGAACCATCATTTTAGCAAACGATTAAAAGCTGGCAGGATCATTCAAAAACTATTCGGCAATAAAACAATTACAAATATTTTTATTACAACGTTAAAGCCATTTCCTAAATTTGTTAACTACTTAATAAAGCAAACACACGGACAAGCATTTTAAATTATAGTTGTTCCCAAATATCTTTTCCAAATTTTTCTAATCCTGGATCTCGTGCGCCCATTAATAATAATACGGTATTGTTTGTTAAATGAGGACGAACAGTTTGCAAAAATTTATTTCTATCCTCAACAAAGAAAGCATTTTTGCCTAAAGCTTTAATATCGGTGATCAGGTCATTTGATGAAATGTCTTTCACAGCCGTACCTCCTGCATAAAAAATTTCACTCATCCATATTTCATCTTGCGGTCTTAATACTGCAGCAATTTCTTTTACAAAATCAGTGCGTAAAAAACGCGTTGGACCGTAACCGTGAGGTTGAAACCAGGCGATTACTTTAGGTGCAATATATTGACAAGCTGCAATAGAAGCTGCGCATTTGGCAGGATTGTGCGCATAATCATCAATTACCCAAACGCCGTTCTTATTGCCTAATATTTGATGGCGGCGATAGATCCCTTCATATTTTTCTAGTGCTGCCGCACAGATCTTTAAATCAACTCCTAATTGATTGGCAACGGCTGTTGCTGCCAAAGCGTTTTCCATATTGTGTTTGCCAACGGTATTGATAGAGAATTGGATATTGTTAACTGAATATTTAATATTGAATCCTTCCTGCTTAAAATCTTTTGCAATATAACCGGCAGGAATATTTTCGTCTGTTGTAAAATCATTTTTGATATTGGCAGATAATTGTCTTGCTAAAATATTTGATTGATTAACAATAAATAACTGTTTTGTATTCTTTTTAAAAGTTCCAAAAATTTCAATAAGCTCATCAATTTCCTGATGGTCTTTATCTATGTTTAATAACAATCCAACTTCAGGTTCGTATTGAACAATAGAGCCATCACTCTCATCGGCTTCAATCACCAGCCATTCCCCTTTGCCAACTTTCGCATTGCCGATCTTTCCTTCTTTGATAATGCTTATCAATCCGGCGCCACTAATGATGCTTGGTTGCAAATTAGCTTTCTCTAAAATATCAAACAACATACCGCTGGTAGTGCTTTTACCGGATGTACCTCCTACTGCTATCGTTTTTTTACTTTTAGCGATCAACGCTAAAACTTCAGAACGTTTGATAATCGGGATATTTAATTGCTTTGCTTTCTGCACTTCAAAAACAGTGTCTTCGATTGCTGTTGAAACAACTATCAAGTCAGTTTTTTCATTAATACCTTCGCCGTTTTGTAAAAAGCATTTGATGCCCTCTGCAATTAATTTCTCTTTTGTTTCATTAAAAGTATCAGGCGTGAAATATCTATCGGAGCCACTTACATTTTTGCCAATACCTGATAAATATTGAGCGATCGCGCTCATACCTGTTCCGGCAACGCCGATAAAAAAAACATTTTCAAAATCATCAATACTTTTGATCATCCTACATTGATTGAATAAAAATTATGAGATAGCAGTGTTATGATGTAATGTTTTATAAGAAACAACAAAGGCTGTAAGCATAATGATAGCACCCAGGAAAAAAGCAGCACCGGCAAAATGAACGGGGGTATTGTCTCTTGTAAAATAAGAAAAGATATTGGTCATCAATGGTGGACCAATAATCGATGCAAGGCTCATTACACTTGTTAAACCTCCTTGAAGCTCACCTTGTTCATTTTTGGGAACTTGTGCAGACATAACAGATTGCAAAGCGGGGCCACAAAATCCTCCTAAACAATATGGTATTAAAAATACAAACATCATCCAGCTTTGTGTGGCAAATGCGAATAAGAATAAGCCTGTTGCATATAGCACATAACCCAAATACATGCTACGTTTATTTCCAAGTTTAGGATTAACAATGCGTATTAACCCTCCCTGAACTATTGCGATCAATAAACCAACAACGCTCAAAGAAATACCGATCATTCGTTCGTTCCAGTTAAATTTTTGAATAGTAAAAAAAGACCAGGTACTTTGAATGGCCATTCCTCCTAAGAAAATTAAAAAATAAGAAACGATCAATCCTTTCAATTCGCCGTATTTCTGTAATTTTTTTAAAGAGCTGATGGGATTAGCACGTTTCCAATCAAAATGGCGACGATGTTCCATATCCAATGATTCCGGCAAAACCAAATAACCATAAATACAATTACACAAACTTAAACCCGCAGCCACCATAAATGGAACGCGTTCACCAAAACCTCCTAACAAACCGCCAATCGCTGGGCCTATAACAAAGCCTAATCCAAAAGCGGCTCCTACCATGCCAAAATTTTGTGCCCTGTTTTCTTCTGTGCTGATATCAGCAATGTAGGCTGTGGCAGTTGTAAAACTTGCACCACCAATTCCTGCGATCGTTCTTCCTATAAATAACCAACCTATTGTAGGTGCGAATGATAAAAAGATATAATCGATACCTAAACCGAATAACGAGAATAATAAGATCGGCCTTCTGCCATATTTATCACTTAAGTTTCCCAGCATTGGAGAAAATAAAAACTGCATCAGGGCATATGCAAACGTAAGCCAGCCACTATATTTAGAAGCATCACTGATGCTGCCATGAATAAGGCTGGTGATCAGTTTCGGCATGATGGGAATAATTAATCCTATACCAATCACATCAATCAATAATGTTATAAAGATGAAAAGTATTGCCGCGTTACGTTTAGGAGCCATTTTGTTGATTCTTTAATTATAGAATGCCAAAGCTAATTAAAAAGTTAAAAGTCAAAACCAAAAAGTAAAAAAGCTATTTAATTGATGGCTGCTCAATTTTTAGCTTTTCACTTTTAAATTTTGACTTAATAAAAAAGAGCCCAATAAATTGAGCTCTTTTTAGAAATACTATTCAGTTAATGATTACCATCTTCTGTTACCACCGCCACCAGAGTTACGGTTGTTGCTGTAGCTATTGCCACCGCTTCTTTCTTCTCTTTCTTTTGCGATAGAAACGCTCATTGCACGACCTTCAACTTCTTTGTTGTTTAAGCCTAACATTGCATCTTTACCTTCTTCGTCAGAAGCCATTTCAACAAAGCCAAAACCACGTGAGCGGCCTGTTTCTCTGTCCATAATTACTTTAGCAGAAGAAACTGTACCGAATCTTGCAAAAAGTTCATTCAATTCAACATCACTTGTGTTGAAACTCAAATTTGAAACATAAATGTTCATAAAATCTAAAAATTAAAATAAATAAAAATAAAATACCTGTGATGGTACCAGTAAACAAAACGATTAAAAAGAGGAAAACTATTACGAGTGGAGAATGTAAAAATTCGAATCTATCTAAAACTATATGCTCACAGAGCTAAATCACTCTGTGAAGGTAAGCTATATTATTGAATATTGTTGATTTAATACTGAATATTATAGGAAGCCTGAATTTTTAATTCTTTCCGAATATTACTTATTCAATATTGGATATTCAATTACTTAGCTTTCAGTTCATTTATCTTATCAATAAACTCCTGCATCGCTTGCTCTTTTGGGATTCCTTTCATTTTTTCCCAGGCACCATATTTTGCTTTGGCAACAAAATCAAACATATTGGTTGGCGGATCGATATTAATATCTCCCTCCTGCCCTTGTTTAAATAACGAGTATAATTGTAACAAAACATCAGTTGGAGGCTTCTTTGTTAAAAGTTTACTGTCTGCCTGTGCCTGTTCAAATAATTCTTTCAATCCCATATCTATCTTTTCAGCAAAAATAAATCCTTTCGGGTTAAATTGCTTAGCTCTTTGCATTTATCTTAACATTTATCAGCAAACTTAAATTGTATAGTTGTCGTTTATGAACGTATAAATTTAATTATCATGAAAGCCATATT
This sequence comes from Ferruginibacter sp., assembly GCA_035486495.1. Taxonomy (GTDB): domain Bacteria; phylum Bacteroidota; class Bacteroidia; order Chitinophagales; family Chitinophagaceae; genus Ferruginibacter. The sequence continues at coordinate 7,218 of DATHNB010000250.1, forward strand.
TTCTACATTATTAGCAATCGTTCTCTTTACGTCTTGTGGACAAACACAGACAAAACCGCTTAAAATCATTCCGGGTAATAAGAATCATACATCCAACGAATCAATTGCTTACTTTTCTGAAGGTTGTTTTTGGCATGCTGAGCTTGTATTTCAAAGTTTAGTCGGCGTAACAGATGCTGTTTCAGGCTTTGCCGGAGGTACAACAAAAAATCCTGGTTACGAAGAGGTTTGTACGGGCTCAACCGGCCATGCAGAAACAGTTCAGGTTTATTATGATCCTGCCAAGATCAGCTACCAAACATTAGTAGAAGCTTTCTTCGCAAGTCAGGACCCAACACAAGTGAACGGGCAAGGTAATGATGAAGGAACGCAATACCGCTCTATTGCTTTTTATACAAATGATAAAGAAAGACAGATCATCACTGCTGAGATAAAGAAGCTAACTGATTCGAAGAAATATAATAGCAAGATCGTTACGCAAATAGTTCCATTTACAAAATTTTATCCTGCAGAGGATTATCACCAGGAGTATATTTACTATAATCCCACTAATCCTTATGTACAGAACGTTTCTATACCTGATTTTTTAGAGTTTAAAAAGAATTTTAAGGGAAACTTTAAATATTAGGATACCCAACCTTTTTAATTGATTAGCAGTATATGTGGTAAAGCAATTACCATACGATACTGCTTTTTAGTTTGAATACCATAATTTTAAAATATAAACCAACCAAAAATCTCTTTATGAACAAAAAGAATTTATGCTTTTTAACCATTAGTTTTTTATCAGTAGTTATGTTTACAAGCTGTAAAAAAACAAGTTCCTCATCCAACAATAATGCTAACAATAGCACTAATATTAATGGTACTTTATTAACAGAGTTTGTTGAATTGGATACTTTACATGCTGCAACACACGATACAACATATAGAACAGTATTTCAATATGATAATTCAAAAAGGTTAAACGGATTTATAAACTACAGTTATGATTCCTCTGTGGGAACTGTGACAGATTTTGAGGCCGGTACTCTTTTTTATAATGGTACAAATACTCATCCTTATAAATCTGTTGTTTATCAATCAGGTGTTGATACTACTACCAGTTTGTATTCATATGATGGTAATGGCAATTTAATCTATGAAAAAGACACTCAATCAGGCGATAACACGGATAGCCTTATTACTCTATATACTTATTCGGGTCCCTATTATAGCGTAGCTTATAATTATCAAGGGGCTGCTATGACCGAGACTGATACTGTTTTTTATCAGGAAACACTAGTTTCTAATGACTTTACATCGGGATACTATGTAGATGGGTCTTTTACTGGTATTGTGTATTCAGGAGTTACTTATGATACGCATAAAAATCCTTTCACGGCTGTGAAATCATTCTATATCAATGGCAATCAACAAGGCCCTGATGAAGAAGATGGTTATTTTGGAGCGAGTACGATATCCGTTAATAATGTAATTAATTGTAATAGCAATACTACATTTAACTATCCTACTCCTGGAACTAATAGTGTATATATTGCATCTTCATTTGTTTATAACAGCGATGATTACTTGTCATCTTGTAGATTTATTTCTACTACGGATGGATATGCTGGCATAAAGTATTTTTATTATACTAACTAATACTATTTAAAATATCTTCTTTAAAAGCTCAATGAAAATCTCATTGAGCTTTTTTATTTGTATTGTAAGTGGATGACTTGACCTCAATAAAATCAACCTGGGTTATTAGCGTTAAAACAAAATTCAAAGGGGAAAATTTAAGTATTAATCCACAATTAGCGCAGCTTATAGTCCAAACCCTTATTTTTGTTTTAATCCATCAAGACAAAAATATACGTTATGAACAAAAGACATTCGATCTCAATAATACTTATTGGTTTTTCCATTATGTCAATAGTTAGCTGTAAGAAAAAGAGTTCTTCCAACTATGATAATGGAACCGTGTTAACGAAATTCGTTAGAATAGATACTTCACTCCATGCTCCGTTAGATACTTTGTATAAACTCGAATTCCAGTATGATAATTTAGGGAGATTAAGTAGTTATACTAATTATATTTATAACGCGACTGCTTCAGCTGCAGATAGCTTAGAAGAGTCTGTGATAACAACTTTTACATACAATAGTAGTGGTGTTAATCCCACTGGGAGCATAATACTTAATCAACAATCGAATAATACATTTGCCATAACCTATAGTTATGATAGCAATTCTAATTTAACATTTGTGAAAGAAGTCGAATCAGGAAGTTCCATTTCTGAAGATAGCGATATTGTATATTATTCATACTCTGGCAATACCACTAAGCAAACTAGATTCTTTTATTATGGTGGGAATGTAATAGGTAGTGATACAACAGTGTACCAACAGACTGTGCAGAATAACAATATTGCCACGGCAGAAATTTTTGTGAATTCGCCATCAGCTTATTCTCATAATTTTACCCCTTCTTATGATTCACACAATAATCCATTTTATGCAGCGAGAATGATCTATTTCGCTTCTGTAAATGTTGAAGATGAAACTGGTGGTTATTTTGGCGGCAGTATTAATGATGTGTCAGTAAATAATGTAGTCTCTTGCATCGACAATGCATCATTTGGTACTTTCCCGTATTTGACATCTGGATTTGTATATAATGCAGATGGCTACCCTATTTCCAGCAATTATACTTCAACAGATAATGGGTATCATTCAGGCATTCAATATTATTATTATTCGAATTGATATACTGATTTGTAAGAATAATCAATAAAAAAGCTCAATAGAAATCTCATTGAGCTTTTTTATTTGAGCTTTGTTATTTGCATTTTAAGTAGATAACTTTGCCACCAATAAAATCAACCTAAACTTTACATTACAATGTTTCCTAAAATCAACCCCGTTTACACATCTTCTTGGAAGGCTTTACAGCTGCATTACACAGAAATGAAACAAGTGCACATGAGTAACTTGTTCAAAGCAGATAAAGAAAGGTTTACTAAGTTTTCTATACAGTTTGATGAGATATTATTTGATTATTCTAAAAATATCATTACCGATAAAACAAAAGAACTTTTATTACAATTAGGGGCTGATTGTCAGCTTCCTGCTGCTATTGAAGCAATGTTTACCGGTGAGAAAATCAATGCTACTGAAGACAGGGCCGTTTTACATACTGCTTTGCGTAATTTCTCAGGTAAACCTGTATTGGTTGACGGAAAAGATATTATGCCTGATGTACAAGCTGTTTTAGCACAAATGAAAAGCTTTTGCGCTAAAATACATAGTGGCGAGTGGAAAGGTTATACAGGTAAAAAAATAACCTCTATTGTTAACATCGGTATTGGTGGTAGCGATCTTGGCCCTGTAATGGTTACAGAAGCTTTGAAACCTTATTGGGTAAAAGGAATTCAAACATACTTTGTTAGTAATGTTGATGGTACACATATTGCTGAGACATTGAAAAAAGTAAATCCCGAAGAGACTTTATTTTTAATTGCGAGCAAAACCTTTACTACTCAGGAAACCATGACTAATGCAAACTCTGCAAGAGATTGGTTCTTAGCTAAAGCTAAAGATGAAAAACATATAGCTAAACATTTTGCTGCATTGAGTACAAATGAAAAAGATGTAGTGAAATTTGGTATCGCTCCGGAGAATATGTTCGTATTTTGGGATTGGGTTGGTGGAAGATATAGTTTATGGAGCGCGATTGGTTTATCAATTGCATTAACCATCGGCTATGATAATTTTGAAGCTGTATTGAAAGGTGCACATAAAACAGATATACATTTCAGGGATACATCTTTTGATAAAAATATTCCTGTTATCATGGCCCTAGTAGGTTTATGGTACACAACTTTTTTTAATGCTGCATCAGAAGCAATATTACCTTACGATCAATATATGCACCGCTTTGCTGCATATTTCCAACAAGGAAATATGGAAAGTAATGGTAAATATGTTGACAGGAATGGCGCCATCGTACAATATGCTACGGGGCCAGTCATTTGGGGAGAACCTGGAACTAACGGCCAGCATGCATTCTACCAATTGATTCACCAGGGGACACAATTAATTCCGTGTGATTTTATTGCACCCGCAATAAGCCATAATCCATTGGGTGATCATCATCCAAAACTATTGACTAACTTTTTTGCTCAGACAGAAGCTTTAATGAATGGTAAAGGCAAGGAAGAATTAATAGCTGAAGGAACAAAAGAAAGTTTGATTCCATATAAAATATTCCAGGGTAATCGTCCAACAAATTCCTTTTTGGTAAAAGAGATCACACCGTTTTCTTTAGGTGAATTAATTGCTTTATATGAACATAAAATATTTGTACAAGGTGTTATTTGGAACATCTACAGCTTCGATCAATGGGGTGTTGAATTAGGCAAACAATTAGCTAATAAGATATTACCTGAATTAGCAAGTGATGCACCAGTTACTTCGCATGATTCGTCTACTAATGGATTGATCAATGCGTATAAAAAGATCCGCAAATAAATCTAGTTATTATTGCATAAAAAAATCCTCTCGTTTTGAGAGGATTTTTATTATAATCATTTTCTATTTTACCATTTATCAACTTCTTCTGTACTGCCATTATCTACTGGTGCTGAGCTTTCAGGAATAGCCGGTGTTGGTTCTGCAACTATATCTACTACCGTTTGAGCTGCTTTTGTTTCTGGAGATACTCCACCTTCTTCACCTTCGTATGGATTATCATGATTGAATGCATCAAAATCAAAATCAGGCATTAAATCTGTTTTTACATAATCAATGGCTTCGATCAATCCTTTAATAAACTTATTGAAATCTTCTTTGTATAAAAATATTTTATGTCTATCGTATCCGTCAGAATCAAAACGTTTACGGCTTTCAGTTATAGTTAAATAATAATCGCTTCCACGAGTTTCTCTTACGTCAAAAAAGTAAGTCCTGCGTTTCCCGGCTCTTATGCGTTTGCTGTAAACACTTTCAATTTTTTTGTCGTTGTTGTTTTCGTTGTTGTCGTACGCCACTGTTGTAAAATTTAGATTTTGGTTCGGGTAAATTAATTTTGTTCAAGGCAAAGATATAGTTGTTTTTGAAATGACAAAATTTTGTGCAATCTCATTTTATACAGTTACAGGGCTGATTTACAGCTAATTTGAGGAAATATCATCGGAATTATCTTCCTGATTTTGCTGACGGGCGTACATATCTGCGTAATATCCGTTTTTCTGCAATAGTTCATCGTGCGTGCCTTCTTCTACAATTTTGCCTTCATCTATCACTATTATTTTATCAAAGGTTATTAGTGAAAATATACGGTGGGTAATGATTATAGCTGTTTTTTTATCCAAATACTCATTTAAACCATTGAGTATTTCCTTTTCGGTTTTTACATCTACGGCACTCAAACAATCATCAAAAATTACAATTTTGGCTTCTTTTATTAATGCTCTGGCAATGGAAATACGTTGTTTTTGTCCGCCACTTAACGTTACACCACGCTCCCCTATCAAGGTTTCATAATTGTGAGGAAAATGTTCAATTTCATTATGAACGCTTGCCTGTTTAGCGGCTTTTACTATCTGCTCCATCGAGGCATCGTCATACCCAAAACGAATATTATTGCTAACTGTTTCACTAAATAAGAATACATCTTGTGGTACATAGCTTATTTGAGAACGTAAATATTCTATATCAATTTTATTCAATGGGGTACCATCATACAAGATCATTCCTTTTTGTGGATCGTACATGCGTAACAGTAATTGGGCTATGGTAGATTTTCCAGAACCCGTCCTTCCAACAATCGCTATTTTTTCTCCGGGCAAAACTTGTAACGAGAAATTTTTAACGGCATTGATACCTGTATGCGGATAAATAAAATCTACTCCGCTGAAGTTGATATCACCTTTTAATGCAGGCTGTATCTTCTCAACAGCATTTTTGATCGTTGGCTCCGTTTGTAAAAACTCATTGATACGTTTTTGTGAAGCTGCGGCTCTTTGTATCATGCTGGCTGTCCACCCTATAGCACTTACAGGAAAGGTTAACATTTGTATGTATAGGACAAACTCTGCAATAGTTCCAACGTTATTGTGAATGGGATCATGAACATAATCCAATCCGCCCACCATAATAGTTATCAAGGTACTTAAACCGATCAGCAAAGCTATGCTGGGGAAATAGATCGCTTCTGTTTTAGCTAATCCCAGTGCATTTTTCCTATACTCTTCACTGTTTTTATTAAAAAAGCCAAACATCGTTTTTTCCTGTACAAAAGATTTAATAACTCTTATACCACTGTAAGATTCCTGTGCATTAGTAGTAAGATCACTTAATAACGCCTGGATGCGTTCGCTTTTTTTGTGAATGATGGTATTGACAAAATAGATGGTGAAAGCTAAAATTGGTAATGGAGATAAAGCTATAATAGTAAGTCTCGGACTAGCTTTTACCATAAAAAAAATACTGAACCCAATTGTAATAGCGAGATTGACAACATACATAATTGCCGGCCCTGTGTACATTCTTACCCTGCTTATATCTTCGGATATGCGGTTCATCAGATCGCCGGTGCTATGCGTTTTATAGAAATTTGTATCTAATTGCTGATAATGCGCAAACACTTGATTTTTTTGATCATACTCTATCAGGCGGCTCATTACAATAATTGTTTGCCGCATTAAAAACATAAAAAAGCCACTGACAATGGCTAATACAAGTAGCATAATACCACTCCACAAAACTTTTTGTTTATAAGATCTTTCTTCTAAATGATCGATGATAAACTGAATAATAAAATCATTTTGTTTATGAGAAGTTGCGGTGGCAATAACGGTATGGTCAGCTTTTTTTACAACAACATCCACAACGTATCCAGCAAGCTGTGGAGAAAGTATCCTGAAGTAGTTGGTCAATACAACAAACAGTATTCCCAACATAAGTCGCCAACGATAATTCCAGAAAAAACGATTTAGCGAAGAGAGGTGTTTCATGCACCACAAAAATATACTAATACCCTTGATGATTCAAAAATAGTATCGTGGTACATTTTTTGATATTTTGATGAACGGCAATCAGCGTTAACGATTAATTTCTATTTTTATTGTAGTGGCCACCGATATTGATTAATAATATATTGACCAAGCAAGTTTTATATATTTTCTTTAATATTATTATGGTGTATTAAACAATATTTTAGTAACATTGTAAAATGCGATTTACGCTAGCTCAAAAAAATATTCAATTACCAAAATTTTAAAACTATGTCAGTAGACAATTCTCCTCAAGAACAATCAAGTTCGAAAAAATGGATAACGATTGCGTTGATCCTATTATTAGTAGCTACATGGGGCTATATCATCTGGGATAAAAATAAAACAGGCGAGATAATCCAACAAAAAGACGGACAGATAACTACTGTTACATCTGAAAAGGATTCATTGCAAACTTTATTTACAGCAGCAACAACTCGTTATGACAGTTTAAAAACAACTGATATTGACAAAGACAATCAAATAGCTTCTAAAGACAAAGACCTTGCTGATAAAGAAGAACAGATCAAGAAATTGTTATCAAAAAACAATTTAGATGCTCATGAATTAGCAGAATTAAGACGTAAAATAGCATCTTTTAATAACCAGATAGATGGTTACCAGAAACAAATAGCAGAATTAAAAGCTCAAAATGATCAGTTAACACAAGAAAAAGCTACTGTAACTGTTCAGAGAGATTCAATTCAAAAAACTTTTGATTCTACAAAGAAGTCAAATGATAATATTATTGATATCGGATCTACTTTACATGCATCTAACTTCAGCGTAGAAGGAATTGATGTAAAAAACAGTGGTAAAGAAAAAGAAACATCAAAAGCTAAGAAAGTGAACAAGCTTCATATTTCTTTTGATCTTGATGAAAACCTTATTGTAGCTTCCGGTGCAAAGCAATTGTATATCTGTATCACTGCTCCAAACGGAAAACCTTTATCTGTTGAATCTCAAGGTTCAGGTACGTTTACACCAAGAGACAGTGCTGAAAAAGTATATACACAAAAGGTAGAAGTTAACTATGTTCAGGGCCAACGTCAAACGGTTAATACCGATTGGAAAGGCACTAGCTTTGAAGTGGGTGCATACAAATTAGAGATCTATGAAAATGGATTTAAAATTGGTGGTGGTACTGTAGCTTTAAGAAAAGGTGGTTTATTTTAATAAAAAATAATTCGATGTAAAAAAAGGTAGTCTGCAAAACAGACTACCTTTTTTTATTTTAGCAAGAATAAAAAATTATTCCTCGTCTAACAGTTTAACTAATGATAACAGCTCTTCCATTTTATACCTGTTACGATCATTGTCAAAGCATTTACTCAATTCTTCCAGCAAATATTGAATGATGCGTTTATTATCCATTTTTTTAAAATAAGAAGTAGTTGGTGGCACAGAAATGCGTTTGAAGTAATTCTCTACATCTTTATGAGAGTATATTTGACCATTCAACGGATCGATATAAAAACTTATTTTTTCTGATGAATGCCCTATCGGATTCATGAATTCATGTTGAGGATCAAAATAAGCCAGGATAAATTGTCTCGGGATGTTGATAGCTCTTACCGGAATATCTAATAATTCACAAAGAATGAGGTACACGATACCGTTACTGATAGCATTACCTTTCTTGGTCTCCAGCGTTTTATTAATTAAGAAATTCTCCGGATGCTCATAAGCAATTTCAGTACCTGAAAGTTTATAATAATTATATAAAATGCTTGTAAGCACACTCACCTGCTCTAATGGGGTTAAATAATTATTTAATTCAAGCCAAACATTGCGGCGCAATTTTTCAATTTCTTGTAACGCCTGCATACTCTGCAGATCCGGATAATGGTATTGAGCCGTTAGCAAAGCACCTTGTAATAATTCGCAACTACCATTCTTCCAATGGATGAAATCTTCGGTTAAATCGCGAAAATGAAGTTTGTGAATAAGGGATTCTATTCTTTCCTGAATTTCTTCACTGGTCGTATTTTCCCAAAGATGCTCCAGGTTTGGGATGATCCCTTTTCCAAAGGAGATGATTTTATCGCTAACGGTATTAAATACATCTTCGTCAGGATCATCAATTAGATGAAAAAGAGCCGATATTTCTTTATTTTCTGTCAATAGTTAGTTCGTTATTAATATGAATTTCGGTAAATGCAATAAAAGAAAGATGTTAAAATTTTCCACAGTCGTTATTAACTTTTATTTTTTTTGATTTTATTCCAATAGTTAAATGTTACACAAGTATTTTTTCAACAATTGCGCATTTCAATATAAAACTTTTAATTTGCTGCCTAAAGAAAAATTCTACATGAAAAAGTTCAATTTTAAAATACTGATTCCGCATATTGTTGCCCTTTTTACATTTCTACTATTATCCTTACTATTTACTAAGCCGGTATTTGATGGCAAGGTAGTAGAGCAGCATGATTCTCAGCAATGGAAGGCAATGGCACAACAATCTTATGATTACAAAGAAACACATGGTCATTTTCCTCGCTGGACGAATAGTATGTTTGGTGGTATGCCGGGTTATCAGATAGCAATGGATTCAGATTCTGGGCCTGTTATATCTATCGGGACTTTTGTTAACCTTTTTACATTAGGACTTCCACAGCCTGTTTATTATTTATTTCTAGCGTGTGCGTGCTTTTATTTCTTATGCATTGTTATAGGTGTAAATCCCTGGCTTTCTATTTTAGGTGGAATAGCTTATGGATATTGTAGTTATGATCCTATTTTAATAGCTGTGGGACATAATACCAAGTTATTATCAATGGCGTATGCTCCTGCAGTAATAGCATCTGTACTTTTGGTCTTTAATAAAAAATATTGGGTAGGGGGTTCTCTTCTTTTAATTTTTTCTACCTGTCTTTTTGAACAGGAACATCAACAGATCCTTTATTACACACTGATCATTGGTCTTTGTGTCGTAGTGAGTTTAATTATAAAAGAGATCAAGAAAAAAGATTATAAGAACCTTATTGCTTCGTTATCATTGAGTGCCATGCTTCCTTTGATCGCATTATTAATATGTTCTGTGGTTTACTTTGCTACCTATGAATATGCCAAAGAAAGTATGCGAGGCGGAAGTGCTCTCTCAGGTTCAGGAGGTGCGGATAAAGCAAATAAATCTAAAGGAGGTTTAGATAAAGATTATGCTTTTCAATGGAGTTACGGTAAGGCAGAAACGCTTACTTTTTTAGTCCCAAATGCAATGGGTGGCGGATCATCTACCAGCTTTGGTGATGATTCTAAAGTGGCCGATGTTTTGCAAAATACACCTAATCTCCCTCAGCAACTAGTACAGGAATTATCTCAGGCAGCTAGCGCTTATTGGGGCGACCAGCCTGGAACATCTGGTCCTGTCTATTTCGGAGCTATTATTTGTTTGCTATTTGTACTGGGAGTAGTATTATCAAAAAGCGAACATAAGTGGTGGATAATAGCGGCCACATTAATAGGAATATTATTGGCGCTGGGTAAAAATTTCGAATCGTTAAATTATTTTCTTTTTGATCACCTACCCTTTTATAATAAATTTAGAACGCCTGCAATGGCTT
>DATHNB010000251.1:0-3419 GCA_035486495.1 Ferruginibacter sp.
CGTCCATTGACCAATATTCCTTACTGCTGCCTCCCGTAGGAGTCGGGCCCGTGTCTCAGTGCCCGTGTGACTGGTCGTGCTCTCACACCAGTTACTGATCGCAGGCTTGGTGGGCCGTTACCCCGCCAACTACCTAATCAGGCGCACGCCCATCCAAAACCGCCGGAGCTATAATAACAAGATGATGCCATCTCGTTATGTTACGATGTATTAATCTTCCTTTCGGAAGGCTATTCATCAGTTATGGGAAGGTTGCGTACGTGTTCCGCACCCGTTTGCCGGTCGCCAGCGAGTATTGCTACCCCTGCTGCCCCTCGACTTGCATGTATTAAGCCTGCCGCTAGCGTTCATCCTGAGCCAGGATCAAACTCTCCATTGTAAATGAGTTGTTTGAACTGACTAATGTAATTTCATTGGAAATTAAACTTGTCAAATTCTAATTTTAATATTTGTGCAGATTTACCTGTTTGAATCATTGCTGATTCGTGCTATTATTTCCAAACTTTCAAAGATCTTTTCGGTCTTATTCCGACCCCCTTTTTTCATTGGGAGTGCAAATGTAAGAGCCTTTATTTTATCACCCAAATTTTCTTTCATTTATTTTTAAAATATTTTTGAAAACACTTTAAAAAGTTAATGACTTTTGAGCTAAAATTTTATTAAGAACTAACCCGTTTTTTTGCGGAGTGCGAAGGTATAAACCTCAACATTACCAACCAAATTTTTCTTTATTTTTTCTTAAAATATTTTTAAGAAGAAGTGAAGTAAACAGTGTTATTTTTCGAAGAACTTTCCGCCTTTTTTCAATTGCGGAGCGCAAAGATATAAGTCTGCAACTTACCAGCCAACTATTTCTCAAACTAATTTAATAATTAATTCACATAGGATTGTTAATATCGATTGAAACCATACACTACACTGAATTACACTTGAAAAATATTTTTGTAAAATTATTGCTGATAAGCAACATTTATCAAGAAAAGCCCTTGAGGTGGAACTGAGAAATCAGCTTTAGAGCAATCTTTACCTTCTATTATTTTGCGGAAATCATTTACAGAAATTTTACCTGTGCCTACTTTTATCATTGTTCCTACTAATCCACGCACCATCCCTCTTAAAAAACGATTACCTTTTACATTAAAAACAAGCATATCATTTTCTATTTGCCATATACTTTTTGAAAGCTTGCACTGAAAGGTCTTTACTTGCGTGTTCTTTTTAGAGAAACTTGTAAAATCCTCATAGTCTAATAACAGAGCTGCAGCTTCATTTAATTTATTTATATCAAGCTTATAAGGAAAGAAAAATGCTCTATCTGCAAGAAAAGGAGTTTTATGCTGGTATATATAGTACTTGTATTCTCTACTAATGGCATCAAAACGACAATGTGCATCATCTTTCACCTTATATATTCTTTTCATAACAATATCATCCGGCAGAATAGCATTGATATGATATACAGCCTTATCAAATTCTTCCTCTCCTCTCTTATCAAGTGATTCCGTATCAAAATGAAAATAATTACTTAATGCATGTACGCCCGCATCTGTTCTTGAAGAACCTGTTAATGAAAACTCATACTTAAAATATATTGTAAGTGCTTTCTCTACTTCAGCCTGAATAGAATTCGCATTCTGCTGAATTTGAAATCCTGAGTAATTAGTGCCTTTGTAAAATAATTCTATGAAATAGCGTGACATTAAAGCAAGTTAAATAATATAAAGTGGTTTTGCACAAACATGTCTGTGTGATAATATGTTTTACAATTTATATAAAATTGGTGCTGCTTTAACGTTTGTACACTTATTTTTACAAGACTAAAAAATATTTTATGAAGAAGCTCTTTATCCTACTGGCATTTACTTTCAGTATCCTCGCAACAAATGCACAACAAACCACAAATGCTGCATGGGAAAAAATATATCGCGGCAGCGCTACAAAGATCAATGATCTTGTACATACTAAATTAGATGTAAAGTTTGATTATGATAAATCCTGGATGTACGGGAAAGCCTGGATAACATTAAGACCACATTTCTATACAACAGATTCCTTAACATTAGATGCTAAGGGTATGGATATAAAAGAGGTTGCATTAATAAAAGGTACAGATAAAAAGCCTTTGCATTACAAATATGATAGCCTCCAATTAAGAATTACACTTGATAAAGTATATGCAGCTGACGAGAAATATACTATCTATATAAGTTATACTTCTAAACCCAATGACCAGAAAGTTATTGGAAGTGCTGCTATTACAGATGCAAAGGGTTTATATTTTATCAATCCTAAAGGAGAGGATAAAAATAAACCTACTGAAATATGGACACAGGGCGAAACTGAAGCCAATAGCGTATGGATGCCTACTATCGATAAGCCTGATCAAAAATCAACAGAGGAAATATACATGACCGTTCCGTCCAAATATGTGACACTTAGTAATGGATTATTGATCAGTCAAAAAACAAATGCTGATGGCACCCGTACTGACTATTGGAAAATGGATCTTCCGCACGCACCTTATTTATTTTTTATGGGTGTGGGCGAGTACGCTATCGTAAAAGATAAATACAAGGATAAAGAAGTAAGCTACTACGTAGAAAAACAATATGAATCTGTAGCAAGAGGAATATTTGGTCATACCCCTGAGATGATAGGTTTTTATGAAAAAATATTAGGTGTACCATATGTCTGGCCAAAGTATTCTCAGATCGTAGGGCGTGATTTTGTGAGCGGTGCGATGGAAAATACTACCGCAACATTACATCAGGAAAGCGCTTACCAAAACGCTCGCCAATTAACAGATGGCAATGCATGGGAAGAAGTAATAGCGCATGAATTATTTCACCATTGGTTTGGTGATTTGGTAACTACAGAAAGCTGGAGCAATATAACCGTTAATGAAAGCTTTGCAGATTACAGTGAATATTTATGGGATGAATACAAATACGGAAAAGATGCCGCTGATGACCATGGACGCGATGACATGGAAGGTTATTTGAGATCTGCAGATGCCGCTAAAAAAGATCTTGTTAGATTTTATTACGCAGATAAAGAAGATCTGTTTGATGCTGTAAGCTATAATAAAGGAGGCTGTATTTTAAATATGCTTCGCAATTATGTAGGCGATTCTGCTTTTTATAAATCATTGAATCTTTATTTGACTACCAATAAATTTAAAACAGGTGAGGCGCAACAGCTAAGACTTGCATTTGAAGAAATAACAGGTGAAGATCTAAACTGGTTCTGGAATCAATGGTATTATAGTAGTGGGCACCCTATCCTTACAATTGACTACAATTATGATGCAGCTAACAGTAACGCATACGTTTATGTAAAACAAACGCAGCAAAGTAAAGACCCTTTCATATTACCTATCGCAATTGATGTTTACAATGGCAAAGACAAGATCCGGCAGA
>DATHNB010000252.1:0-6065 GCA_035486495.1 Ferruginibacter sp.
ATATGTGTACCCATTAGGTATAGTACAAACATCTCCCGTTGGTATTATTATAGCACTAGCCCCAGTCGGTATTACTGCAGGCGTCCAGTTAGCGGCAACATTAAAGTTACCTGCCGCCACATTAAAAGTCTGAGCAAAAACAGAGCATGAGAATAACCCAATTATTGCAATACAAGTAAGAAGTAGCTTCTTGTATAATAGTGATTTTGAATAAGATGTACTAGACTTGTAGATATGTTCCATATGATTCTTTTAATATTGTTAAGCGTACGTATACAAGGGTGTTTTCAAGTATTGATTAGATCTTGTTTCTAAATGGTAGTAATAGTTAAGGTTAAAATAAATATCGTCTTTGACATAGATGCTAAGAAATTGAAAAACGCTTCTTTCATTTATTTTAAATAAATAAAAAGCATTTGTAGTAAAACATTGATTAAGACTACATTCTAACAGCGAAACATCTAAAAATCATATTGACAATAAAATCTCCGGAGAGGAGCATTTTATAGCAAACAGAGTCGTTTACATTCAAAAAAGTTGTACAAAATACAAGTTGTATTTTAATTAACAAAATTTTTTTAAATATATAGCTGTTTTGCACTATTGTGTAGTATAATTATTTATATATAACATATACAAATAATTACAATTTGTTATTTAGGCTTTATTTTCATCATTATCGTATTTTGCATAGTATATTTTAAACCAATGATTTGTCCGCCGTTAAAAATAACTTTCCTTGGTACAGGCACCAGTACAGGCGTTCCAATGATCGCTTGTGATTGTGCCGTTTGTACCTCTCTCGATAAAAAAGATAAACGTTTACGCAGTAGCATATTAGTTGAAAGTGAAAACACAACATTCGCAATAGATACCACTCCTGATTTTCGTTATCAAATGCTACGTGCTAATGTAAAAAAGTTAGATGCTGTTTTGTTTACTCATCCGCACAAGGATCATATAGCTGGTTTAGATGATGTAAAAGCATTCTGTTATTTCTCCAAAAAGCCTATGCAAGTTTTTGCCAATTCGTTAACACAAGAAACGATTAAAAGAGAATTCTATTATGTCTTTGAAGAAAAAAAATATCCGGGTATTCCTGATATAGATCTGCATACCATCACACTTGATCCTTTTATGATCGGTGATATTCCTATTATACCTATTATGGTGTGGCACTTACGTATGCCTGTATATGGATATCGTTTCGGTAAATTCACTTATATAACTGACGCAAATAAAATAGACGAAGAAGAAAAAGATAAAATAAAAGGAAGCGAAACAATAGTAATAAATGCGCTGCGTCATCAAAAACATTTATCACATTATACACTCGATGAAGCCGTTCAATTAGTGCATGAATTAAAGGTGCCATCTGCTTATCTCACACATATTAGTCATCAACTGGGAAAGTATGCTGACGTCAATCCTACCTTACCAAAAAACATTCAGCTTGCCCATGATGGGTTAGAATTGTTTTTCAATTATAATAATTCTTTATAATAAAACAGAAATATTATATCTTGGTCGGATTCGATCCACCTTATAGTAAACTGTTTTATGCAATATTTCAATTTCTCAAAGAAAGAACGTAGAGGAACATTCGCGCTACTTGCACTTATACTTTTATTTATTATTGTTCCGTTTCTTTTACCTTTTTTTATTACTCAAAAGAAACAGTATCCAAAAGATCTTGAAGCAAGTATTACAAAGCTAAGATCAAAAGAAACTGATAGTAGTACTCAACAAAATACCACTGAAGCAGATTATCATTCTGATGAACCGCCGGAGAAAAATTATGCAACTTCCATAAAAGAGAACCTTTTCTATTTTGATCCCAACACCTTATCTACTGAAGGCTGGGAAAAATTAGGTGTAAGAGATAAAACGATACAGACCATCCAAAAATATTTATCAAAAGGAGGCAAATTTTACAAACCTGATGACATCAATAAAATATGGGGATTTAGAAAAGAGGAAACCGATAAGCTAATCCCCTATATAAAAATTGAGAAATCAACCAACATAAAAGAATATTCAAAAGAGGAAAGTAACGTTAACGAATACCCGCCCAATAAAAAATACAGTAAACAACTGATTGATATTAATATTGCTGATACTACTGCATTTATTGCGTTACCTGGTATTGCCAGCAAACTAGCCAACAGGATCATTACTTTTAGAGATAAACTAGGTGGCTTTTATAGTGTTGACCAAGTAGGAGAAACATTTGGATTACGCGATTCGGTTTTTCAACTAATAAAACCACAATTAATTATTGGCAATACGCCACTCACTCAATTTAATATTAATACAGCAACCATAGATGAAATGAAAATGCATCCTTACATTCATTATACTATCGCGAATGCTATCGTTCAGTACCGGACACAACATGGGAATTATTCCAGCGTAGCTGATATTAAAAAAATCATGCTGATCAATAATGATGCGTATAATAAAATGGCTCCATATTTAAAGGTTAATTAAGAATGAAGAATTGGGAATGAAGAATTTTTAAACCTCATATAGTCTTATCCTTCACAAATTCTTAATTCTTCATTCTTAATTCCTAATTTTAGGATATGAATTTTGAAACTAACGAACTAACACAACAAGTAGCACAAACTGCAAGAGATTTTGCCCAACAATACATTAAACCAAATGTGATGAAATGGGATGAGAGCCAGGAATTTCCTGTTGCTATTTTTAAAGAATTAGGAAAACTTGGAATGATGGGTATTTTAGTTCCGGAAGAATATGGTGGCGCAGGATTAAGCTATTACGAATACAATGTTATTCTTCAGGAGATTTCAAAAGTGTGTGGATCAATAGGATTATCTGTTGCTGCACACAACTCCCTTTGCACTGGACATATGTTAGCATTTGGAAATGAAGAACAAAAGAAAAAATATTTACCGAAACTCGCCACTGCAGAATACATTGGCGCCTGGGGATTAACAGAACCAAGTACAGGAAGCGATGCCGGCAACATGAAAACAACTGCTGTAAAAGATGGTAATGACTGGATATTGAATGGTACAAAATGTTGGATAACACATGGCATTAGCAGCGATGTTGCTGTAGTGATCTGCAGAACGGGAGAGCCAAGAGCTAAAGACAATTCAACTGCGTTTATAGTTCACCGTGGTACTCCCGGTTTTAGTGGTGGAAAGAAAGAAAATAAATTAGGCATGCGTGCCAGTGAAACTGCAGAGATGATTTTTGATAATTGTCGCATACCGGATGAAAACCGAATTGGTGAAGTGGGCGATGGTTTTCATGAAGCAATGAAAGTGTTAGATGGCGGAAGAATTTCTATTGCCGCATTAAGCTTAGGTATTGCCAGGGGTGCCTATGAAGCCGCTGTAAAATATTCGAAAGAACGCCATCAGTTTGAACAACCTATCTCAAATTTTCAGGGAATAAGTTTTAAGCTGGCTGATATGGCGATTGAAATTGCTGCTGCTGAATTATTAATTGACCAGGCTTGTGATCTTAAAATTCGTCATGCACCAATGACTAAAGTTGCTGCGATGGCAAAATATTATGCCAGTGAAGTAGCAGTAAAAGTATCAACAGATGCAGTGCAAATTTTTGGTGGTTATGGCTATACAAAAGATTTTCCTGTAGAGAAATTTTATCGCGACAGCAAGCTTTGTACTATTGGTGAAGGAACAAGTGAAATACAAAAAATAGTAATTGCCAGAGAGGCCTTGAAATAATAATGTTTATGAAATATATTTTTTTCTGTTTGATGACAGCAACTTTTTTGAGTTGTAATTCTTCTACCGAACCAAATGCTATGAGTGATAAAACCAGCAAAGGTGAACAGCTTTTTACAACAAATTGTTCTACCTGTCACAAGGCTGATGAAGATTTTGTCGGGCCGGCATTGAAAGGTGCACAGTCGAGATGGACGAATAAAACATTACTGTACGAGTTTGTAAAGAATCCTGATTCTGTAATTCAAAAAGATCCTTATGCAGCAAGTTTGTTACAAAAGTATAGTAGCAAAATGACACCCTTCCCTAATTTAAGTAATGATGAAATTGATGATATACTAGCTTATTGCAATCAATAGATTATACAGAATAACCAATAATAAAAGCCATCCTGAAAGAATGGCTTTTATTATTAAATTTTTTCGATCTGTTTATTTGCCGCCGCCAAATAAACCTTCGATCTTACTTTCTGCATTTTTAGCTATGTCTTCAATATTTGATACTGAAGTTCCTGCAGGAAATAGATTATCTACTGCACCAGCCATCATCGGAAATTTTTCTTTAATAAAATCTTTAACCGTTTCTAAAGCTTGTTGTGCCTGCTCAGGAGTAATGCCTGCTTTTTCTGTTAACTGTTGTATTAATTCTTCCATTTTTTTTAATTTTTATTTTGTTAAATGAAGTTGGTTTAAATTTTTTGATATCAATTAAAATGAACGTTAAGCTTTAGTAAAATATACGCTCATATCCTTTTGATATTCTTGCGCTACTTTTCTTGCTTCTTCTGCAAAATTTTCATTTTCTCCGGCAAAAATAATTGCTCTTGATGCATTTACTAATAAGCCGCAATCCTTATTCATACCGTATTTGCTCACGTCTTCCAAGCTTCCGCCTTGTGTGCCCACACCCGGTACCAATAGAAAATGTTCGGGAATTATTTTGCGGATATGTTCAAGATCTTTCGCTTTTGTTGCTCCGATAACGAACATTAAATTATTTGGTGTTCCCCATTCACTTACTTTACGCAATACTCTTTCGTATAAAAATTCTTCATTGTTGGTCGCCTGATTAACAACATTCAATTGCTCGAAATCTTTACTACCCGTGTTACTTGTTAAACCTAAAACGATCGTCCATTTATTATCGTATTCTAAAAATGGTTTTACGCTGTCTTCGCCCATATATGGCGCAACCGTGATCGCATCAAAATTCAATGTTTCAAAAAATGCTTTTGCGTATTGTGCAGATGTGTTGCCAATATCACCACGCTTTGCATCTGCTATGGTGAAAATATCTTTTGGAATATAGTTGACTGTTTGCTCTAAAGCTTCCCAACCTTTTAGTCCTAATGCTTCGTAAAATGCAGTGTTGATTTTATAAGTTACACAAAGATCTTTTGTTGCATCGATGATCTGTTTATTGAATTCAAAAACAGCGTTTGGATGTGATCGTAAATGTTTGGGAATCTTTGTAATATCTGTATCCAGACCAACGCAGAGGTAAGATCTCTTTTGCTCGATCTGTTGTATTAATTGCAAACGGTTCATGCGACAAATATAAAGCAGAAACTTACTTCTTCTGCCAGTTGGCATTCATTTGCTCAATTCTTTTTTTCATTTCTTCTGCAACCCTTGCAGATTCAGGATCATTGCGCTTCTCCAATTCTGTAATGATATTGTTATAAGTTTTCTCGTTACGATTCTGGCTTAGCTTAAAAACATTATCAAATACGTCTACTTCAATTTCAAAAGCAATAATTGCTTTACTTAAACGCGCAACATATTCGGGTGGTAATTCATCGAAATTAGCTGGTGAGCTGGGATTGTTTTCGAAATGATCTGTTGTTCTTTTTAATATTTCTAACAAAGCCTGATCATCTAAAAAACTCAGTTTTCCTTTTGCATGCACACTTGTATAATTCCATGTAGATACTTGCTTTTTCTCATCGTACCAACTTGCACTAATATATGTATGCGGGCCGGTAAAAACTGCCAGCACATTTGAATTATGTACAAAAGCTTTATGATGATCTGTATTTTTCATGATGTGACCAGATAGAAATAATTTACCATTTCTTTCATCAATGAATACTGGTATTTGTGTAGCAACGGGTTTATTATCGGCATCGCCTCCCGTTATAAAAGCAAAAGGATGATCTTTTATAAATTGTAATACTACAGCACCATCTTTTTCTTTGAAATAATTTGGGTTGTACATAATAGTGTGGTTTTGTCTGGATTGGGATTTGGGATATTCTTATTTTGTCATGCGGCGGCACGAAGTATCTTATTTACACATAGTATCAATATTATCTAAAACATTAGATTCTTCGCTTCGCTC
>DATHNB010000253.1:0-2159 GCA_035486495.1 Ferruginibacter sp.
GTTATTTAAAACCGTGAAGAAGGATCAACGTAAATGGATAATTTAGGATTACCCTCTAAACATGGCTTACAGAGATATAGGTCTGTTTTTATATCCGGAGTATCATGAATTTTTACCTCCAGTAACTCATTTTTGTTTAACCGCCAGCCACACCAAAAGCACGTTTCAACAGGAGTTTCTATACTCATGGTATTCAATTTTAAGTTAAAACAAAGGTCGGAAGGCCTAGTATTCTATTAGTTACACTTAAAATGAAATTTATTATATAAGTCACAGACGGGGTGGGCATTGGAACGCGGATGACGCAGATGCTTATGATGGGCATGGATTTAAAAATTCTCCAAATTTTCAGGTCCTGTAATGAGGAAATTTCGGAGCACAGTTTATGCCACAGATTTCACAGATTAATTCCAATTGGTTTTTACGTCCTAATTTATGCCACAAATTTCACAGATTAACCCAATGAGTTTTTGAGTCCTGTAAGGACAGAATATTTATAGAAAAATATCCCATTAGGACATTTAAAGTCCCGTAGGGACGAAATAAATTGTAGTATATCAAAAGGAGGGAAGTAATAAATCAATCTACTATATATAACATACTAACTAATTGAATACCTTTAAATTATACTATTTAACATAATATAAATTATAGGACTATTAGATTAATTAAAATAGTATCTTTATGGCCTGAACTTCTCATCTCTCTTTATGACACCAAAAGAACTAACATATCTCAGATTGGAATGCCTCAAACTGGCACACAAAATTGGCTGTAAAAATCACAAGGAAAATTTAAAAATTGCAAAGGAAAACTTGAGGTTTGTTTTAAAGGCTAAAACAAAGAAAATGAATACCAATTCAAAAAATCACTATGTTTGCAGCATGGCATTAATTAAATGTTCCGAATGCGGAAAAGAAATAAGTGATAAGGCAAAAGTTTGTATTAACTGCGGTGCTCCTATTGAAATATCAATACAACCAAAAGAAACTCCTGAGCCGGCTTCAAAACAAGAAACGCCTTCACCTCAACCGAAATCTAGCGACTTAAACCAGCATAAAGGAACAGAGACAAATTATTATAGCAGAGATGGCGTCAGGATAACAAATACTAGATTTATTGTTGAAAATACGACCTATCCACTTACTGGAATAACCTCAGTTCGCACCTCAGAAATTGTTCCAAATAAAACCGGACCAATTTTTTTGATAATTCTTGGAGCTATTCTGGGATTATTAGGCTTAAACTCAAATTCAAATATTGCAACTTTTGGGGTTGTGTTTATTGCAACTGGCATTATTTGGTTGATGTTGTTAAAAACATGGTATGCCTTAAGAATCTCTACCGCAGCTGGTGAAACTGACGCTGTTACAAGTAAAGATGAAGACTATATACGGAAAATTACAATGGCTTTGAACGAAGCAATAATTCACAGAGGTTAGTAAGTTTCTCCCTTGCATTTACTATCTTCGCATCCAAATCAAACACCCGGCTATTATGGATAAGGAACTGCAAGATGCTATAATGGCATTGCCCCAAATGAAAGAACGCATTAAGCGCCTGTATGCTTATGCCGATGAAAAGTATAAGGTACTGCCTGAGAATATTAAGGTTAGCATACGCCTCACCAGTAAAACGGTTGCCAATGGCAAGGAAGACGACACCAGCATCGACATAAACAACCATTTCCGCGAAATGCTGCATAAACCTATAGGTACGTCTAAGTAAATCCGTTGTCTGCCTGTAATAATACTTGAATTCAATCAGGCGTTCTATTTAACATAATATTTTTGTTGCCTCTTTCAGGTTTGTTTGACACCTCCCTCTACAATGTGTCGAACAAAACTCGTGTGATTCTGTTTAACTAATTGGTATTCATTATACTATATAAGTTGTTTGACACATCCCGCCACACATGGAAAAACGTATAAAAGTGTAAAACAACTCGGAGCCCGAGTGGCAAATAATCGGGGCCGGACTGGGACTCGCTTGCCCCAAACCCTAAAAGGGGCTTTGAAAAACTGCCAACTTATTTAAGGACGAGTCATAATTGCCAGTCGGGCTCCGACATTTACTATCTTTGTTTTATGGAAGATTATACCTCCCCTATCCGGGATTTTAGTTCAGTAAGCCCATCGGCTAAAATGCTCCTCCTGATG